>NZ_JASPHV020000007.1:0-99968 GCF_030229435.2 Corynebacterium sp. MSK122
ATAGTGGTCAGGGTCTCGTGGGCTCGTAGATGTGTATAAGAGACAGCAACAAGGACGACATCCACAACAAGCTCGACGCACTTTCCAGCAAGATTGAAGACTTCAACGTGAATTACGACAAGTTCGTCAAGACCATCGACTTTGACAAGATTCAGGACGCACTGAAGGTTGTCGAAAAGATCATCATCATCGCGGGCAAGCTCGCTTAACTAAAACAAACTCCACTAGTGCTCTGTGCGTTACCACAACGCCCAGAGCATTTTTCTATCCCCACCCCAACAAAATGTCTTCTATCAAATCCTGCAAAAGCAGCAGGGGAAAGCCTAGCGCGTCCAATACCGCTCCCCCGATGGCAAATCACGCACAAAGCGTGGATTCCGCACAAAGAACGAAGTTCAAGCATGGTCGGATAAAAATGCAGTGCCGATTCGTGAACAAGACTGGATAAACCCTAATTCAGGACGCGTAACAGTCACTGAGCTTGGAAACACATGGTTAAGTACATTGTCGCCTGTTAAGCCGTCGACGCGGGAACTGTACCAACAAGTGTGGCGCGGATGTGTAAAGCCAGAGTGGGGACTAGCGGCGGTGGCGTCAATTAAGCCCTCCGAAGTTCAACAATGGGTATCGGGGTTGGAGTATTCACCGTCGTGGGTGCGGCCCGCGCATAATGCTTTGGCGCAGGTGCTGGATGTTGCGGTAGCGGATAGGCGTATTAGTGAAAATCCGGCGCCTGGCGTGAAACTGCCACGAAAGGTGCCGACGGTGAAAGTCTATTGGACGCTGGAAAAGTTGCGTTTGTTCGCTGCGGAGTGTGGCGACCGTGAAGATCTTATTTTGCTTTTGGGGACGTCGGGTTTGCGGAGGGGTGAAGCTATCGCGCTTCGCCCTCGCGATTTGAGCCCCGAGCGGCATCGGATTCATGTGGTACGCAACGCTGCAAAGGTGGTCAACGGCATTCGGGTGGGCACGCCTAAGCACACGAGCGATGAACGGTGGCGGTGGCGTCGCACGTGATGAGAATGTTGGCCGATAGAAGTGTTGATTTGGATTCGGAAGAGTTGTTGTGGACAGGCCAACGTGGTGGGTGGTTACGCACACCGGGGCATAATACGTGGTTTGACGGGGCATTGAAGCGAGCGATGGTGAAGGACCCGTCGTTGGTGCGCGTGGCTCCGCATGGGCTTAGGCATGTGGCCGCAAGGTTGCTGGTAAATGCGGGGGCGAACGTGTTGGCAGTGTCTCGCCAATTGGGACATGCTGATGCGTCGGTGACTTTGCGGGTGTATGCAGAGTTGTTTGATGATGGGTTGGATTCTGTAGCTGCGAAGTTGGATGAAGGGTTTTCGGATGTCGTCAATTGGGGATAAAACGCCTGTTTAGCTGGGGTGTTAACTAGGTTCGAGTCCTGGTGGGGAAGCTTTTTAGTTTTTCTTCCTGCCGCGGCGAAAGCCTTTGAGCTCGGCTTTCTTCGCGATCGCCGCCACTTGGGCGGCGGTGTAGTTAACGGGGGCTACACCGGCACGGGGCAGGACCCAGCCGCGCCAATAGGACACGATGGCCATGCCACTGCCGACGATCGGCGCAACCACCATGCCGAGTGCAAACTGTCCGTAATCGGCAAAGGCAACCATGACGATGCCGGTGAGGATGGAGGGCACGGCATACAGGGGGCTGCCGCCAAAGATGGAGGGGATTTCCCCGGAGGCAATATCGCGGACCATTCCGCCGCCCACCGCGGTGAGCACGCCTAGGAAGACACAGGGAATAAGGGGCATGCCGTGGGTGAGCGCCTTGACGCAGCCGGTGGTTGACCACACACCGAGGATGATGGCATCGCCGTGTTCGCGAAATAGCTCCCAGGCCTTGCCCTTGAGATCGATGAGGAATGCGATGAGTGCACCGCAGCATGCAAGGCCGAGGTACCACGGGTCTGAGATCGCTGCCGCTGCTCCATCCCCGATGAGCATGTCGCGGATCATTCCACCGGCCAGCCCGGAAAAGAGGGCGAGGAACACGAAGCCCACAATGTCGAATTCGCGGCGGCGGGCAAGGGTGCCGCCAATGATGCCGTTCAAAACCACGCCGAGAAGATCGAAGGCTTGGTAGAGCGAATTGATGAGGGGATCAACATCGTGCATGATTCTTAGGCCTCCTGCCGCGCGGGTAGAATTTCGGCGTGACTGCGGCCGTGTTTTACTCTCCGGCGTGTCAGCATGGCTCTTATTTAACCAACTAGTTTCTCTGAAAGATCGCATTTCTCATGTCTAAATCCAATGCCCGGTATTTCATCTGGTCCAATGGCCTGCAAAACTTGGGCGATCAGATTGTTGCTGCCAAGACGGTCCTGCCCGCGCTTTTTAGTGCGGCCGGAGTGCCTGCCTTCTTTACCGGTCTGCTCACCCCTATCCGCGAGTCCGGTTCGATGCTGCCGCAGGCGGCGCTGACCCCGTGGGTGACTACGCATAAGGCCCGCAAGCGCCTGTGGATTATCGGCTCTTTGGGCCAAGCGGTATCCGCCGCGGTCATCGCGCTCGCGGCATTTTTTACCCGCGGGGCAGTATTGGGCGTGGTGGCGTTGGTGGCCTTGGCGGCTCTGTCCCTCTTCCGCGCGCTGTGCTCGATTGCGGGCAAGGACGTGCAGGCGCGCACCATTTCTAAGGGCGCACGTGGCCGGGTGACCGGTAGCGCGGCAGCCCTCGGTGGCGGTGCTACTTTGTTGACTGGCATTATCCTCTACTTTTTGGGCGAGCTCAGCATTCCCATGATGGGCACGGTCCTCGTCATTGGTGCGGCCACGTGGGCCATTGCCGCGTGGGTCTTTTCGGGCGTGGATGAGCCGGTGCCAGAGGAAACCGAAGGGGGCATCGATAAGCACTGGTGGAAGGATACCTGGCAGCTTTTTACTAGCGACGGGCAATTTCGCAACTTCGTCATTGTCCGCGCGCTCCTGCTCGTTTCGGCGCTATCTACCTCTTTTATTGTGCTGCTCAGCAGCAACCTTTCGGGGCTCTACGGATTCGTTCTTGCTTCCGGCCTAGCCTCCCTGGTGGGCGGGCGTATCTCCGGGGTGTATTCGGATAAGTCCTCTAAGAACACCATGGCCGCGGGCGCGGCCGTGGCTTCCGTCGTGCTGGTGCTTTTGGTCGCCAGCTCGCACTGGGCACCGGATGCGGTCAATGCCTGGGTCATGCCGATTGGCTTCTTCGCCGTCAACCTAGCGCACACGGCCATTCGCGTGGCGCGAAAGACCTACGTGGTGGATATGGCCGGCGGCGATAAGCGCACCCAGTATGTGGGTGCGGCCAATACGATGATGGGCATTATCCTACTCATTGTCGGTGGCATTTCCTCCGTGGTGGCACTGGCCGGACCTGAGGCAGCGCTGCTCTTCCTTGCCCTTATTGGTTTCCTCGGGGTGTGGCGCGCCCGCGGCCTGAAGGAGGTTTCTCACACATAAATCGCACTTGGGCTATAGGATGTAGTCCGGATAAGAATCAGACTCGACCCCAGGAGTTCAATAACCCGTGGTAGCAACAACCTCGTGTGCTGTCGTCGTCCTTGCGGCTGGCGCCGGCACCCGCATGAAGTCCACCAAGCAGAAAACCTTGCATGAGATTGGCGGGCGCACCTTGCTTGGCCACGCTCTGCATGCTGCGGCCGGGATCAACCCGGAGCGCATTGTGACGGTGGTGGGCCACCAGCGCGATCAGGTCTCCCCCGCCGTGGATGCCATCGCCCAGGAGTTGGACTGCGAGGTACTGCAGGCAGTGCAGGAGGAGCAGCTGGGCACCGGTCATGCCGTGGCCTGCGGCTTGGAGCCGATTCCGGACTTCAAGGGAACCGTCATTGTCACCAACGGCGATGTCCCGCTGCTTACCCCGGAGACCATCGAAAGCCTGCGCGCCACCCACACCGAGCAGGGCAACGCGGTCACTGTGCTCTCGATGCGCCTCGATGACCCGACCGGTTACGGCCGCATCATTCGCGCTGCGGACGGCAGCGTGTCTGCCATCGTGGAGCAAAAGGATGCCACCGAAGAGCAGCGCGAGGTCGATGAGGTCAACTCCGGCGTTTTCGCGTTTGATGGGCGCGTGCTTGCCGACTCCCTCCAGAAGCTCGACTCCAATAACGCCCAAGGCGAGTTGTATATCACCGATGTGCTCGAGATTGCGCGTACCGCTGGACACGGCGTCGGCGCGCACGTAGCAGCGGATCCGACCGAACTCGCGGGTGTCAATGACCGCGTGCAGCTCGCCGCTGCCGGCCGAGAGCTCAACCGCCGCATGGTAGAAAAGGCGATGCGCGGCGGCGCCACCATCGTGGATCCAGACACCACCTGGATTGGCGTCAACGTCACCGTGGGCTCCGATGTCATTATTCACCCAGGTACCCAGCTGTGGGGCGCTACCAGCATCGCCGATAACGCCGAGATCGGCCCCGACACCACCTTGACCAATATGCAGGTGGGCGAGGGCGCTTCTGTCGTGCGCACCCATGGCAGCGATTCCGTCATTGGTACCAACGCTAAGGTCGGCCCGTTTACCTATATCCGCCCGAAGACCGTGGTGGGCGAGGACGGAAAGCTCGGCGGCTTCGTAGAGGCAAAGAACACCCAGATTGGGCGCGGTTCCAAGGTACCGCACCTGACCTATATCGGCGATGCCACCGTGGGCGAGCAGTCCAATATCGGCGCCTCCTCCGTCTTTGTGAACTACGACGGCGTGAACAAGCACCACACCACCATCGGCAGCCACGTGCGCACCGGTTCTGACACAATGTTTATCGCTCCGGTCAATGTCGGTGATGGCGCATACTCCGGTGCGGGTACAGTTATTAAAGACGATGTTCCTGCGGGAGCACTCGCAGTCTCCGGTGGCAAACAGCGCAACATCGAGGGCTGGGTTCAAAAGAAGCGTCCGGGTACTCCCGCGGCTGATGCCGCAGCCCGTGCGCAGGACAACGAAAAGTAAGGGGCATATTCTCCCATGACTGGCAAGGTAACTGGTAGCAGCAAGAACATGAAGCTCTTCTCTGGGCGTGCACACCCAGAGTTGGCGGAGGCTGTGGCTAAGGAGCTCAAGACCGATCTGGTTCCTACCACCGCCCGCGACTTCGCCAACGGCGAAATCTTCATTCGCTTTGAAGAGTCCGTGCGTGGTGCCGACTGCTTCGTAATGCAGTCTCACACCCAGCCGCTCAACAAGTGGCTAATGGAGCAGCTCATCATGATCGATGCTCTCAAGCGTGGCTCCGCTAAGCGCATCACCGCCATCCTGCCCTTCTACCCATATGCACGCCAGGATAAGAAGCACCTGGGCCGCGAGCCAATTTCCGCCCGCCTGGTAGCAGACCTTCTGCAGGCTGCTGGTGCGGACCGCATCGTGTCCGTGGACCTGCACACCGATCAGATCCAGGGCTTCTTCGATGGCCCAGTCGATCACATGCACGCCCAGCCCATATTGACCGATTACATCAAGTCCAAGTACGCCACCGATAACATCACCGTGGTCTCCCCGGATGCTGGCCGCGTGAAGGTGGCAGAAAAGTGGGCCCACGACTTGGGTGATGCCCCGCTGGCCTTCGTGCACAAGACCCGCTCCAATACTGAGGCCAATAAGACGGTGTCCAACCGCGTGGTCGGCGATGTAGAGGGCAAGGACTGCGTGCTTCTCGACGACATGATTGACACCGGTGGCACCATCGCCGGCGCCGTGCGCGTTCTGAAGGACGCCGGTGCGAAGAAGGTCATTATCGCCTGCACCCACGGCGTCTTCTCTGATCCAGCCCGCGAGCGCCTGTCCGAGTGCGGCGCGGAGGAAGTTATCACCACCGATACCCTCCCGCAGTCCACCGAGGGCTGGTCCAACCTCACGGTGCTGTCCATTGCACCGCTTTTGGCACAGACCATCCACGAGATCTTTGAGAATGGTTCCGTGACCACCCTTTTCGACCGCGCCTAAACATGTTCTACTATCACTAGTCGCCGAGATTTTACTTCGGCGGCTTTTGATTTGTTACCGGCACACGTGCTAATCTAACTCAGTCTCGGCGAGGGCGACCTCAGGCTGAGGAAGCCGTTATCGACGCGATTGAAGTTAGAGCATGTTGCTTTTTATATACGCCTGCGATGACTCGTCCAAGACGTCCATCGGCAGGCTTTCGTCGTTTTATCGCGTTGGCCGCGCCGCACTACTTTAACTAAGGAGAACGAAGCATGGCACAGCGCCCAGTAATTAAGGCTGAAGCACGTACCGAATTTGGCAAGGGTGTCGCACGCCGCCTGCGTCGCGAGTGGAAGGTTCCAGGCGTCATCTACGGTTCCCACCAGGAGCCGGTCCACTTCGCAGTTCCACTGCTGGACATCCAGTCCCTCGTCCGCAACAACGGCGTCAACGCCGTTCTGGAGCTGGAGATTGACGGCGAGCAGTACCTGACCATGGTTAAGCACGTTGACCAGAACGTCCTGACCTTCGACATCGACCACGTTGACCTGCTGGCTATTAAGCGCGGCGAGAAGGTTGAGGTTGAGGTTCCGGTTACCCTGACCGGCGAGCCGGCCCCAGGCACCATGCACATCCAGGATGCTGACGTACTGCTGGTTGAGGCAGACGTACTGAACATTCCGGAAGAGCTCGAGGTTTCCATCGAGGGCCTCGAGGACGGCGCAGTTATCACCGCCGCCGACGTCACCATGCCGGAAGACACCACCCTGGTGGCAGAGGAAGACACCGTTATCGTCTCCATCTCCCTGCCTGAGGTTGATGAGGAGCTCGAGGAAGCAGCTGAGGCTGCTGAGGAAGGCGGCGCTGACGCTGGCGCCGAGTCCGTCGACGAGGGCGAAGAGTCCTCCGTCTCCAAGGAGTAATCCCCTCCCCTTCACACGCATAGGCCGCCGTGAGATTCGCTTCTCGCGGCGGCCTTGCCGTTTTTCTCTCTGCCTATGAGACAATTGAGCGCGTGACTCCACTTCTCGTAGTAGGCCTTGGCAACCCCGGCCCCAAGTACGCAGACACCCGACACAATATCGGCTTCGATGTGGCAGATGAACTCGCAGGAAAGCTCATGAGCAGCTTTTCGGTACACAAAAAGACCAACACCGAAGTCGCTGAGGGCATAGCTGGCGGCCGCAAAATTATCTGCGCAAAACCACGGTCATATATGAACCTCTCCGGCGGGCCGATCAAGGCTTTGACCCAATACTTTCATCTCTCAGCCGCTGACATCATCGTTATCCACGATGAGCTAGAACTCGATTTCGGCACCATTAAGCTCCGCAAAGGCGGCGGCGACCATGGCCACAATGGGTTGCGTTCAACCACAAAGTCTCTGGGTACCAAAGACTACCAACGCCTTTCAATAGGAATCGGGCGCCCACCGGGGCGCATGGACCCTGCGTCGTTTGTGCTCAAGCCTTGGGCAAAGCAGGAAAAGGCAGAAATCCCCATCCTTTGCGCCGACGCGGTCGAGGAAATCTTGCGCGTAGGATAGTCGCCATGAAATTGGCTACCCTACGCACTGGCTTTGGAACTTCCGCTATCCGCATCGACGGCGATAACGTGGGTGTTGAATTGGATTATGAAGATGTCGGCCAGCTGCTGCGCAGCGAAGATTGGCGCAAGGCCGCCCAGCTTTCCGGCGAGCCCTTGGTCTTTGACCACGCTGATTTGGAAGCCGTCGTACCAACTCCCGGCAAAATCATCTGCGTAGGGCTTAATTACGCCAAGCATATCCGCGAGATGGGACGCGAATTCCCCGAACATCCCACCTTGTTCATCAAGTTCGCCGATGCCCTCACCGGCCCCTATGATGATGTCTTCATTCCCGAATATGGCACACGGAAGCTGGATTATGAGGGAGAATTGGCGGTCATCATCGGCGAGCGCGCCCACCGTGTCACCCGTGACGAAGCACTGGATTATGTGGCCGGCTACGCCATCATGAATGACTACACGCTGCGAGACTTCCAGCGCCAAACTAGCCAGTTCCATGCCGGCAAATCCTTTTATTGCACAGCCGGCTTCGGCCCTTGGCTTACCACCGCGGATGAGTGGTCACCGGGGTCCGGAGCTGTCCTCACCACTACCGTAGGCGGTGAGGAAAGGCAGCGCGATAATACCGATGACCTCATCTTTTCCGTAGCTGAGCTCATCGAGTTCTGCTCACAGCTCTATCCACTCAATCCAGGCGACGTCGTCGTTACCGGCACGCCGGAGGGCGTGGGCTTTGCCCGCACCCCGCAGCAATTTATCGAGGACGGCCAGAACGTCACCATCGCCATCGAAGGCTTGGGGCATATTTCTAATACCACCCGCTATGGAGAGCCCGGCTGCGGCCCCGGCTGTACTTGTTCCTAAGCTGTGCCCAGGTTCTCACTCCAAAGTGGGCGGTAGCGTTTTCATCCCAGCCGCTTGTGCCGGTTAAGCTGGATTAATGAGCACAAAAAGCAGTAAAGCCCCTAAGAAACTCAACAAGAAGGCCTACGAAAAGGAGCTCGAACGCCTCCAAGCGGAGCTCGTGGACATGCAGCAGTGGGTCGTTGAAACCGGCGCCCGCGTAGTCATCATCATGGAGGGACGCGACGCCGCCGGCAAGGGCTCCGCGATTAAGCGCATCACCCAGTACCTCAACCCGCGCACCTGCCGCGTCGAGGCGCTACCTGCACCGAACTCGCGCGAACAGGGCCAGTGGTACTTCCAGCGTTACGTGGAAAAGCTGCCTACCAAGGGCGAAATCGTCATCTTTGACCGCTCCTGGTACAACCGCGCCGGTGTCGAGCGCGTCATGGGCTTTTGCACCGATCAGGAATACGTCCGCTTCCTGCACCAAGCACCCACCTTTGAGCAGATGTTGGTAGAAGACGGCATCATGCTGCGCAAGTACTGGTTCTCTGTTTCTGATGAAGAGCAGATTAAGCGCTTTGAGTCCCGCCGCAACGATCCGCTGCGCCGTTGGAAGCTCTCCCCTATGGATCTGCAGTCCATTACCCGCTGGGAGGACTACTCCCGTGCCAAGGATGCGATGTTCATCCACACCGATACCCCAACCGCGCCGTGGTACACCGTGGAATCGGAAGATAAGAAGCGCTCGCGCATCAATGTCATCTCGCACCTGCTGAGCACCATTCCCTACGAGAAGATCGAGCGCGAGATGCCTGAAATCCCACAGCGCCCGGATTCCGATGGCGAAACCTATGAGCGCCCTGCCCGCGAAGAGTTCCGCTACGTACCAGACGTCGCCGCCAAGCTGGAACGCAAGTCCGAGCACAAGACGGCGAAGAAGACCTCAAAGAAGGTCAAGAAGAAGGATAAGAAGAAGTAGCACCGGCTGTATTACTATCTTCATTCATGAGCACTGACACCGTCGCGCAAGCGCGTTTAGGAGATAAAATCCTCACCGCGGTGGCGGTGCTCATTGCGCTATTTTATGTCATTTCTGCCGCGAAGAATCCCAGTATAATTGAGATTATTCAGGCAGTTCTATCGTTGCTCTTCCTGCCATTTATGTGGATCTGGCGGAGCCGTCCCGTGCTTAGCGCCACGGGCTTTATTGTGTTGCTCGCGGCATGGGCCGTGGCTTGGATGAGCCAGCTGCCCACCAATCTAGGGCTTACCCCTTGGGCCCTGACTGCACCCATGGCGGTGTATGCCACCTCCCGCTATGTCACGCGCCGCGCCATTCCCCGCACGGTGCTGGCTCTAACGATTCTTGGCTCCTTCATTTCGCCATTCATGTGGCGCATAGATCCGGAGTCTTTCGTTTTGCATTACCAACTGGACCGCCGCTACTTGGCCATGTTGGTCGTGCACTGGGCTGTTTTGGGCACCACCTACTTCGCCGCCGCACGCTACTTCGACTTGGCACGCCAGCGCGAGCACCTAGCCCAAAAGCGTTTCCGCCAAGCCCAAGAGGAAGAGCGATTGCTCATCGCACGAGAGTTGCATGATGTATTGGCCCATTCCCTAACTTTGATAAAGGTTCAGGCGAATGCTGGAATCATTGCCGGGCGATCAGATGCTAAAGCTACCGAGGAAGCGCTGGCCAGCATTCGTGATGGTGCAGATTCTGCGTTGGAAGAGGTTCGTGGCATCGTCACTGCGCTGCGCAGCACTGGTCCCACCACGCTGAAGCCAACCACGCAGCTAGAGCACATCGAGGGAATCATCGATGGCTTCCGCGCGGCGGGCTTGGACATTTCTGCCCGCCTGCCGCAAAATTGCGAAGTTCCAGCGCTCACGCAGTTGGCACTGGTGCGCATCATTTCTGAAGGCCTAACTAATGCGTTGCGGCATCAAGGAGCCGGTACACGGGTGGAAGTAGAGCTAGCGCTAGCCGACGTCGCCCAGATCGCCCTTAAATCTACCAACCCCTCCCCAACTGCCAGCCAAGTGCCCGGCAGCGGTGTGGGTCTTGTCGGCATTGCAGAACGCGCGCACGCTTTGGGTGGAAATCTGGAGACCCGGGGCGATGCCAAAAAGTTCATCGTGCGCGCCGAACTACCGTTGCAGAAGGAAAGCCGTGTCTAAGATTCGTGTCCTGCTCGCCGATGACCAAGCGATGCTTGTCGCCGCTTTGTCCACCATTCTCAACGCACAGGATGATATTGAGGTCGTTGTCACCGCGAACACCGGCGCAGAAGCCGTCACCGCGGCGATGAGCCACCGCATTGATGTAGCCATCCTGGATATCCGAATGCCGGGAATGGACGGTATCGCCGCGGCCCAAGCAATCCTTTCTCGCGTCCCTGACTGCCGCGTCATCATGCTCACCACATTTAATGAAGACGATTTGGTGGCTCAATCTATCGCCGCTGGCGCACATGGATTTCTGCTCAAAGATGCCGATCCGGAGGTGCTGGCGCGGGCTGTCCGGGACGTCGCCAAGGGCGCATCGGTACTGGCTGCTCAGGTAACTGGACCGGTCCTGGAGACCTACCGCACCGCCCTTACCCGTGGACAATTGAGCGCGCAGGAACGCCAAGGGCTTAGTCTGGTTACCCAGCGCGAGATGGAGGTACTTTCGCTCATCGCCCGAGGGGCCACGAATTCTGAAATCGCCGCCGAGATGGTCATCGCTGACACGACGGTAAAGACTCATGTCTCGGCGCTACTTTCCAAGCTTGCCGCGCGCGACCGAGTGGCGCTGGTTTTGCTGGCTCAGCGTGCTGGAATTGCCTAGTCTCCTACTACGGTAGGAGATGTTCGCTGCAAAGTCCGTCTTGTGGGCGGAAGATATTCGCGTCCCAGCGCGCAAGACTACGCAGTATGAATTATGAAGTCTCCTTTGAGCACGTCTCCAAGTCTTTTGGGCCTCACATGGTTTTGCGCGACGTAGATTTTCGCATCGCGCCTGGTCGCGTCCACGCCTTATTGGGACGCAATGGCGCCGGAAAATCTACGCTTTTTTCGATCTTTTTAGGCCTGCTCTCCGCCGATTCCGGAATGGTTAAAGTAGATGGCGTTCCCTGGTCTCGTGAAGTCCTCGACCACGTTGGTGCCTCCGTCAACGGCCCTGCCTTTTACGGGCATCTCACTGCTGCAGCCAATCTTCGCGTACATACTAGATTGCTCGGGCTGCCGGAGGCTGAGGTCGACCGCGTGCTCGCTATCGCCGGTCTCAACGAAGTTGGTTCCAAAAAGGCAAAGACTTTTTCTACCGGTATGAAGGCACGCCTCGCCTTGGCTCAGGCTCTCCTAGGCGATCCAGAAATCCTGGTGCTGGATGAACCACAAAATGGCCTTGATCCGCAAGGCATTGTAGAACTGCGGAACCTCTTGCAAAAGCTTGCTTCTGTCGGCCACACCGTAATCGTGAGCTCACATCAGCTCGGCGAGGTTGTCCATCTAGCCCAAGACATCACCATCCTTGCTGAGGGTTCCATTCGTTATTCCGGCGCACTGGAGAACTTGGCTCCCAGTGGTCAACTTGAAGCAGAATTTTTCCACCTGACGTCTCCGGATGGTGGGCGCCATGTTTAAGCGCTACCTTTCCGCCGAGTTCCTGCGCAGCCGCGGTAGCGCGCTGCAATGGCTCCCGCTCCTAGCCATACCGCTCGTGGTGATGACCGTACTATTTTCCTCCTTTGCGTCCTCCGCGAAGGACGCTACTGGCGTCTTAGGATGGCAGTCCATGTTCATCACGGGCATGTATGCACCTCTCATTGCGCTTTTTGCCACTGTTCCCGAACACCGAGAGGCCCGTACCCGGAGCGGCGGAACACTGTGGCGGCGAGTCAATCCTCACTATGAACAGGCATCACGCTTTCTTGTCATTCTCACCAGCCTAGCGGCCTTCCACCTCCTGAATTTCGGAGTTTCCTGGGCAGTGGTCGCACTTCAAGGACGAGCGAACCATCAATTGTTACTAGTAGCTGGAGTCTATTCCTTCCTGGGTGCCATCGGCATCGCCGGTCTCGCTGCAGGGAGTGCACGTCGTTGTGGTCTCGCCGCCGCGCTCGGTGCGGGTATTGTCTGGCAGGTAGTTAGTGTTTTACCGAGCATTGTCGAAGGCAATGCGTGGTGGGCTTTCCCTCCAGCATGGCCGTTGCGGCTATTACTTCCTGCACTGCGCATTCATCAAAATTCCGTTCCTCTCGATCCGGGAGATCCGCTGCTGCAAGAAAGTCCTGTGCCTGCTGCGGTGCTATGTCTCCTATTGGCGGTAGTCGGTGCCTGCGCAGCAATCCTTACTCCTCGCCGTACACGACCTCTTTCTCTGCTCCGCCGCGCGGAGGCACCTGCTACTACTGCCGCACCAACTACCGCTGCTGGAACTTGGACCCCCGCAGTTATACCTCGTGCCGCCGCTCGTTCCCGGCTTTTGGGCGCGGTGCGCGGACTTCACCGTGCCGCTTTGAGCCCCGCACTCATCGCCTGCCTAGCTTTAACCGCACTGGCTCTGGTTTTCCTCTCCGCTATCTACCCGCCCAGCTATGTAGAAGGATTCTTCCTCTTCCTATTGCTACCGGTAGGTGCGGGGACCCTTCCAGTGATGGTGTGGCCCCTTCTCGCGCCCTCGTGGCCTCTCAGTTATATTGAGTCGCGCTATAGCCCAATCGCACTTCTTTTGTGGCTATTTGGCACTGTTGTGATCGTGTGTTCTGCCGCATCGTTCGCGATGGTCTGCTCTGGGGGTTCTGCCACGACCGCAGCAGCACAGCTGCCTCTGGCTGTGGGGGTGGGCTTTGCCATCACGGTAGTTTCCCTAGTTATCGTGCTGCTTCTCGGTATTTTGAGCGCGCTCGCCTTCACTATCGTAGGCACGATAGTCTCCGTAACCCTCGGCGGTGATGTACTAGCCAAGACCTTCTTGTGGCTCCTTGCCTTTCCAACGTGGCCGATGAATGCCGATTCTCCTGGACGCTACACCGTCGCGGCGCTTCTGACATTATTGATTGCTGTCGCTGGTTCATGGGCATCCGCACGGTTACTACGGACTACTGCTCTGCGACCCACAAGGTAGATACGCTACAAAGCAGCCACAATATCGGGCGCCTCAGTCCGTTTTGGGTTAACAACGCGGCTGCAATATCGGCCCAGCGCCGGGGCATAAGGATAAAACGACTAAAGCCCGCGGTTAAGCCGCGGGCTTGGGCTAGGTGTGTTTAAAGCTCAGCAGGAGATACACGCTTTGGCAGAACAACCGGGCGGGTGTGCGCCAGCTCTTCTACGATGCGTACTACCTGGTTGGAGTAGCCATACTCGTTGTCGTACCACACGTACAGCACCAGGTGCTTGCCGGAGGCGATGGTAGCAACGCCGTCGACGATGCCAGCGTGGGTATTGCCGATGAAGTCAGAGGAAACAACCTCTGGGGAGGCAATGTAGGAAATCTGCTGGCGCAGGTCGGAGTGCAAAGAGACATTGCGCAGGAAGTCGTTGACCTCATCACGCTCTACTTCCTTGGACAGCTCGAGGTTGAGCACGGCCATGGACACGTCCGGGGTAGGAACGCGGATGGCATTGCCGGTGAGCTTGCCCTCAAATTCCGGCAGAGCCTTAGCCACAGCCTTGGCTGCGCCGGTAGCGGTAAGCACCATGTTCAGGCCTGCGGCGCGACCGCGGCGATCGCCCTTGTGGTAGTTATCGATGAGGTTCTGGTCATTGGTGAATGAGTGCGCGGTCTCCACGTGGCCGTGGGTTACACCGTAGCGGTCATTGATGACCTTGAGAACCGGGGTAATGCCGTTGGTGGTGCAGGATGCAGCGGAGAGAATCTGATCCTCATCGGCGATGTTGTCGTTATTGATGCCATAGACGATGTTCTTGATATCGCCCTTGCCCGGCGCGGTCAGCAGCACGCGGGAGATGCCCTTGGCCTTAAGGTGCTGAGACAGGCCCTCGCGGTCGCGCCATGCGCCGGTGTTATCTACCAAGATGGCGTTGTTGATGCCATAAGAGGTGTAGTCAATCTCGGACGGATCGTTTGCGTAAATCATCTGGATCTTGGTGCCATTGGCCCAAATGACCTCATTTTCCTCATCCACGGAGATGGTGCCGTTGAAAGCACCGTGGACGGAATCGCGGCGCAGCAAGGAAGCGCGCTTGAGGATGTCACCGTCGCCCTTCTTGCGCAGGACGATGCCGCGCAGGCGAACGCCACCATATGCTGCCTCGCGGGCGACGAGCAGGCGGGCCAGCAGGCGGCCGATGCGGCCGAAGCCGTAGAGGACGACGTCGGTGGTCTCTAAGTCAACGCCAGCACCGACGATCTCGCACAGCTCGCCTTCCAGGTACATGCGGAGGTTTTCCTCGTTGGACTCCTCCCACCCGAGGACCAAGCGGCCGAGGTCGACGCTTGCGGCGCCCAGATTCATGTCTGCCAATTCCACCAGGATAGGCAGGGTCTCCGCCGTGGACAGGTGGCGCTGCGCGATGCGGCGGCCATAGCGGTGAGACTTGATGATGTCGATATCGGTCTGGCCCACCAGTGGGCGGCCGAAGATGGTGGTGACAACGTTATTGTTGCGGTGCAGCTGGTGAATGAGCGGAATCATCTGCTGCGCCAGCTCGAGGCGCTCGTTCCAATCATCATGGCCAACATGTGCGTTCGCAGTCACGTAATTCATTCCTTTTCTGTCACGGGGGTGGCATTAAATCTTCAAACATAAATATTAGCGCCTACTACTGTGGGTTTTGGCATAGTTCGTTCAGGATGTTGGCCACAGTACCCCCGTTTATTTTCTCCACTTCGGTTCCTACGAGGCAATAAGCTACGGCATCATCGTGCTGTGCACGGCGTTCCTTAAGCACAGGATTCAAGAGCGGATAAACCGGTGGAAGGTTGGGATGACTGCGGGTGTACTGAGTTTCTAGTCCACGGGCAAAGCGGCCCGAGAAAGCACGGGTAGACACGGTCTGCCCACCACGGCGCAGTAGCTGCCGGTTGTAGTCACTCGTTCCCGCCTCTTCGGTGAGCAAAAATGCGGAACCGCAGGAACATGCGCCGACGCCGTCCCAGGACATAGCGGTGGCTATATCGTCTGCAGTGCGCAGGCCGCCAGCAGCGATGAGAGGAAGATCAGGGGCTGCGGTATGCACGTCGGACACTAGCTCTTCCAAGTCGCGGGAATCGGGAGTCGCGGCTAAATCCCAGGTTCCGCGATGGCCACCGGCGGCCGGGCCTTGGACGCAGAGCACATCGACGCCGCGACGTGCGGCCGCGGTTGCCTCCGCAGAAGTGGTGACGGTGGTCCAGGCCTCTGCGCCCGCGGCGTGGATTCGCTCTATCTGTTCGGGTGTGAAGGTTCCAAACATGGACCACACCACGCGGGCGCCACCGCGCAGCGCTAGAGCCAGCTTCTCTGCAAAGCCAAAGGAGTAATCGGGATCGGGCAATGGCTGGTTTTCTGCTTCCGCCAGCTCGCGTGCGGCGGTACGTTGTGCCCCGGAAAGCGGCTGTTGTGGGCAAAAGAGGTTTACTCCAAACGGAATGCCGGCGCACTGGTCAATCTGTGTGCGGGCAGTGTCTATGCTCGCAGAGCCCACACCTAAGGTGCCAAAAGAGCCGGCGGCATGGGCGGCGCGCACTAGTTCCGGGGTGGTGGGACCGCCGGCCATGGGCGCGGGAATTACGCTACGGGAAAGGGAGCTAATAACCTGACTCATACCACCCCACCCTACCGAGAGAGGAAGCTAGCGCAGTGGCAGATTTAGGAGATTTTTTCGCACGGATCTTTGGCTCGAAGGATAAGCCGCAACTAGGACTCACACCGTCCGAGCTTGAGGCGGAGTGGCTTATTGTGGGCTTGGGCAATCCCGGCGCAAAGTATGCCGCTACCCGCCACAATGTGGGCTATATGGCCATCGATGATCTATTAGCCGCAGACGGAGACGTACTCGAGCCGGTACGTGGGATGGATGTGCAGGTCGCGCCACTTAGCTGGGCGGGGCAGAAAGTACTTGCCGTGCGTTCGGGAACCTTTATGAATCTTTCTGGCGATCCAGTAGCGCCGCTGGCACAGCAGCTAGGAATCGCCCCAGATCACATCATTGTTCTCCACGATGATCTGGACCTTCCGGCCAATAAGATCCGGATCAAGCAGGGCGGAAATGAAAATGGGCACAACGGACTCAAGTCGCTCACGGAGCGCTTGGGCACCCGCGACTATCTGCGCGTGCGCATTGGTATTGCCCGACCACCCAAGGGATCGTCCATTCCGGATTACGTATTGGGCCCCGTGGATGCGGGCGCCGGCTTTGATGACGCCATCGCCACCGCGGCCGAGGCCGCCCGCCTCATCGTGACAGACGGGTTAGGCAAGGCCCAGAACCAGATCCACTCGCGCTAGCACTGGGAAAATTTTTCTAGGGCCTGGGGGCTGCCGGCGGCGACGATGAAATCGGTGGGGGTGAGCTCGGTGGCGTCGGCAAGCGGGGCCCACTCCCCTTCCGCGCGGCGCACAGAGACCAATTGCACACGGTGCGTGCGCCAGATGGCAGAAAGGTCGAGCGGCCGGCCCACCAATGAACTAGGAACGGCCATCTGGGTCACGCCATAATCAGTAGCAATCTCCGCAAAATCACGGAAACGCCCGCCCAACAGGTAAGCCACGCGGCGGCCAGTATCACGCTCGGGCCGGATGACGTGGTGGGTACCAATCTGGCTGAGAATACGCGCATGTGCCTCCGAATCAGCCTTGGCCCAGATATCTTTCACCCCCAACTCCACCAGGTTAGATGCGGTAAGAATGGAGTCTTCCAAATGGGAGCCGATGGCGACAATGACGCGCTCGACCTCCTCCACGCCCAGCTGGCGCAAGGCCTCTGGGTCAGTGGTATCGGCCGCAATGGTCTCGGTGAGGTAGGGAGCTTCTTCGCGCACGCGCTTTTCGCTGGAGTCGATGCCGAGGACCTCAACGCCATTGGCCATCAGCTCATGAGCAAGCGAGGAACCAAATCGGCCTAACCCAATAACGACGACGGGCGGAATATCGATGCCGGCGCGGGAGCGTCCCAACGCCTTGAGAATATTAGCCAAGGAACGGCCTTTCTTCGGGGAAGCTATAGCGCCGGCTAACGGATTTCGCCGCCAGCGCTGCTACCAAGGTGGTTGGGCCAATGCGACCCAGGTACATGATGAGGCATAGCACAATCTGCGAGGGTGCAGACAGGCTCGCGGTAATTCCGGTGGACAAGCCCACCGTAGCGAATGCGGAGAGCACTTCGAAAGAAACTTGGTCACCACTGAATTCTGGATCGAAAAAGCGCAGGGCCGCCACGCCCAGCGTGACCACCATGACGCCGGCAAAGCTCAGCGCCAGCGCCTGGCGGGTTACCGATCGCGGAAGGCTGCGGTGGCCAATGGTGGTGGTTTCCCGGCCCGTAAATTCTGCTGCCATGGCAGCCAAGAGCACGCAAGCGGTGGTGACTTTAATGCCGCCGGCGGTACCGGCAGAGCCACCACCGATGAACATCAAAATATCGGTGCCCATCAGTGTAATGGGGTGTGCCTGGCCATAATCGATAGCATTAAACCCCGCCGTGCGCGGAGATGCACTAGCAAAGAAAGAGTTGAGCAACTTATCCCCCAGCGACATCGAGGACAAAAGCCCAGTCCACTCCATGCACGCGAAAAAGACGCCGCCGGCGAGCAGGAGCACCATTGTGGCCGTTAGGGTCATGCGGGCAGTAATGGAAATGCGGTGGACCACATGGCGATCGCGGCGTACCAACCGCGCCAACTCCGCCCACACCGGAAAACCTAAACCGCCACCAATCAATGCGGCGGCCAAGGGCAGCAAAATCCAGGCATCAGAAACAAAGGGCACCAGGTTATCGCTATTGGTGCTAAATCCCGCATTGTTAAACGCAGAAACCGCATGAAAGATGCCCTCCCATACTGCGCGCGGAAAGGAATGCCCATAGCCAATCATCAAGCGCGCAGCCACAATGACGGCGATGATGCTCTCAGCCACCGCGGTAAATGCGAAAGTAAAAATCAGCGTCTTGCGGATACCACCAGGGGCGATAGGGCGCCCCTCATAAGCGCCGGTTTTGCGCGCCTTAAAGCTAATCCGGCCGGTAAATAGCAGGCCAGATAGCGAAGCGAGCGACATGATGCCCAGGCCGCCCAGTTGTATAAGTGCCAAGATGATGACCTGGCCGGCCGGGCTCCAAAAACTGCCGGTGTCCACGACGATGAGGCCGGTAAGCGAGACCGCAGACGTAGCAGTAAACAAGGCAGACAGGAAGGAAGCGCGGGCGGTGCCGGCCTCGGCGAACGGCAGCATGAGCAAAACCGTTCCCACCAGAATCAGCACAAGGAAGCCAGCCGCGGTCAATCGCGCCGGGCCCCACTGCCGTATGGAAAGCAAACGTTTCACCAGCGGAAGTATAGACCTGCTTTCGGCGCAGGGAAACTGCTGGCCGGCACTACCCCTCGGTGGACGGTTAGCATTGGTGTTATGACTTCGCCAAATAGCACTGCCAAGACCATTGTGATTACCGGCGCATCCGGCGGGTTGGGGGCCGCGGCAGCTCGTCAGTTGCACCGCACCCGGCCGCAAGACAACCTGGTTATCATCGGCCGCAATCCGGAAAAGACCCGCGCGGTGGCCGAGGAAGTCGAAGGCCAGTACTTCCTAGCGGACTTCGAATCCCTGGGCCAGGTACGCCGCTTGGCACAGGATTTGGAAGGCTTAGAGCACATCCACGCCTTGGGCAATAATGCCGGCGGCATTTTTGATGGCCCGTCCACCACCGCCGATGGATTTGAGCGCACCTGGCAGGTCAACGTGGTCGCGCCTTTTCTATTGACCTCACTGCTACGGGATAAGCTGCGCGCGGATAACGCGAACGTGGTACAAACGGCTTCCCTAGCCAATTTCCTTATGTCTAAATTCGACCTCAGCGATCCCACTACGCTAGAGCACTTCAGCCCCGAGCGCGCCTACGGCAACGCCAAGTTGGGCGATATCCTGCTCACCCGTTATATCGATGCTCACGGGCTTAGTGCGGTCTCCTTCCACCCCGGCGTGCTTGCCACGGACTTTTCCAAGTCTTCTACTGGCCTAATGTCCAAGATGTATTCCGGGCTGATTGGCAAGACCTTTGGCACGCCTGCAGACGGCGGCGATAACCTCGCCTACTATTTGACCGGCACCGAGGGAATCCACTTTGAATCCGGCGAATACTACAACGACAAGCGCAAACCTGGCGTGCAGCGCCCCATTGCGAAGAAGCTGTCGGTAGCTCGCCGCGTCTTTGATGATTTGGGGCGCCGCCTCAATGTGGAGTGGTAGCGCGAAACCACTAGACTATGCCGCATGAGTTCTGTCGTTTCTGAGGCCTCGCGCCGCCGCACGTTTGCCGTTATCGCCCACCCGGATGCTGGTAAGTCCACGCTGACGGAGGCGCTGGCGCTGCATGCACACGTTATTAATGAAGCCGGCGCGGTCCACGGCAAGGGCAACCGCAAGTCCACCGTGTCTGACTGGATGGATATGGAAAAGGACCGCGGCATTTCCGTGGCTTCCTCGGCGCTGCAGTTCGAATATGCACCGGAGGGCCACGAGGGCGAGCCCTACATGATCAATCTGGTCGATACCCCGGGCCACGCGGACTTCTCGGAGGATACCTACCGCGTGCTCACCGCGGTGGATGCGGCAGTCATGCTTATCGACGCCGCCAAGGGCCTCGAGCCCCAGACCCTCAAACTCTTCCGCGTGTGCAAGGCCCGCGGCCTGCCTATCATTACCGTCATCAATAAGTGGGACCGCGTGGGCCGCGAGCCCCTAGAGCTTGTCGACGAAATTGTCAACGAAATCCAACTGCAGCCCACCCCACTGTACTGGCCGGTAGGCATTGCCGGTGACTTCCGCGGCCTGGCACACATCAACGATGATGGCGAGGCCGATGAGTATATCCACTTCATCCGCACCGCCGGTGGTTCTACCATCGCCCCAGAGGAACACTTTGCTCCGGATGCCGCCGGGGAGAAGGAAGAAGAGGTGTGGGAGACCGCAGTCGAGGAAGCCGAGCTCCTTGCCGCCGATGGTGCCCTGCACGACCAGGAGCTTTTTGAACAGTGCGTGACCTCCCCACTCATTTTTGCTTCCGCGATGCTGAACTTTGGTGTGCACCAGATTTTGGACACCCTGTGCGCCATTGCCCCGGCTCCCCACTCGCGCGACTCCGATCCGAAGGCAGTTGAGGCTGCCACCAGCGCCATTGATGAAGTCCGCGAGGTCAGCGATGACTTCTCTGGCGTCGTCTTCAAGGTCCAGGCAGGCATGGACCAAAAGCACCGCGATAATCTGGCCTTTATGCGCGTGGTATCCGGTGAATTCGAGCGCGGCATGCAGGTCAACCACGCCCAGTCCGGCCGCAGCTTTTCCACCAAGTACGCCCTGACTGTCTTTGGTCGCACGCGCGATACCGTGGACACCGCCTATCCGGGCGATATCGTAGGCTTGGTCAACGCCGGCTCGCTTGCCCCTGGTGACACCATCTATTCCGGCAAGAAGGTGCAATTCAAGCCCATGCCGCAGTTCGCGCCGGAGGCCTTCCGCATTCTGCGCGCGAAGTCGCTGGGCAAGTACAAGGCCTTCCGTAAGGGACTGGAGCAGCTGGCAGCCGAGGGCGTGGTCCAGATTCTCAAGAACGAGGCACGTGGCGATGCCTCCCCTGTCATGGCGGCGGTGGGCCCCATGCAGTTCGAGGTCATGCAGGCCCGCATGGAGTTCGAATACAACGTGGAAACCGTCACCGAGCCTATTCCCTATTCCGTGGCTCGCCGCACCGATGCCGAATCCGCCCCAGAGCTCGGCCGTCAGCGTGGTGTGGAAATCTTTACCCGCCAAGATGGCGAGCTCATCGCGCTCTTTGGCGATAAGTGGAAGCTCGCCTTCATTGAGAAGGAACACCCAGAGCTCACTATGGAAACCCTCGTGGCGGATTAGAAACCACACAGGTCCACATAGCAGAGAAAAAGGCCGCTTCCCGTTCTGGGAAGCGGCCTTTTCCGTTGCGTGTTAAACCATCAACATCACAGGGACAACGGCAATCTTGACCACCTGCCCCACCACAATGGTGGCCGCATAACCGGTCATGATGCGCGAGTCGGAGCTCAGCCCCGTGGCGTAATTGACCACGGCCGGCTGAGCAAAGATGCCAGAAAGTCCGCCAGAGGTACGGGTTTCGGACTGACCCATGAAGCGATTCGCTACAGCGAATAAGACCGAAACCACCACGGTGACAATGGCGGCGAGGATCATGCACTTCAGACCCATCCAGGAGAAGGCGGTGGACAAGAATGCCTCGCTGGATGAGAGGCCCACAGACGCCAAGAAGATGACGAGGCCCCACTGCTGGAAGGCGGTATTAATGGAAGCCGGAACCTGCCATGGAATGCGGCGGGTGCGGTGCAGCGCACCGAGGATAAGACCGGTAATCAGCGGGCCGAGCGCGAAGCCCAGCTCGAAAGAAGCACCACCTGGCATCGGTACCACGACCTGGCCCAGCAGGTAACCCAAGAAGAGGCCACCACCCAAGGCCACCCAGTTCAGCTCGGAGTAGGACTTAATGGAGTCGCCGAAGTAATCCTGGATATCGCCCAAGCGGTCAAACTTCACGATGAGCTCGAGGATATCGCCGGAAGCCAGGTGAGTTTCATTATTGGCCAAGAATTCCTCATCGCCACGCTGTACGCGAACAATGCGCCCACCGTAGCGCGAGAAGAGATTTAGTTCCTCCACGGTGCGACCCGCAATATCCTGGTTAGAAATAGCCACGGTTTCGATGACCAGGCGCTTATCCACGAACGGAGTTTGCGGCTGGCGCTTGCCCAACATCTGGGTGAGTTCGCGGGCCTTGGCCTTGGTGACCATCACGCGCAGGATATCGCCCTTGTGCAATTCGGGGCGATCGCCGGCAACCCGGACCTTATTACCGCGGCGAATGGTAGCGATAACAAAGTGATCCTTGAACTGTTCTTCCAAATCATCGTAGTTCACGTCTTTGGTAACGCGAATGGTGCGGGAGCGGAAGATCTTGGAGGCAGAATTGTCCTTATCGTGCTTGGCGGGCCAATTCTGCTTGAGCAGGAATGCCACGACCAAAATGGCCACCGCCACACCCACGGGATAGCCCAGCGAGTAGCCCACGGCGGGTAGCTCTTCACCGGTTTGTTGCTGGGCAACTGCCAGCGACGGCGTCGAGGTCGTGGCGCCGGCAAATACACCAACGGAAGCCAAGGTATCCAGCCCCAGCATGCCACCAAAGAGGATGGCTGCGCCCGCGGCCACCACAATCGCAATGGTCGCCGTGAGCATGTGCTTCATCTGCTTGGAAAAGCCCTTGAAGAAGCGCTCACCGGCGGACAGACCTTGCATATAAATAAAGAGTCCCAAGCCCAGCTCTTGCAGGGAGCTTAAGATGTCTTTATCTAGGTCAATAAACGAGCCGAAGGCCAAGCCCACAAACAGCGTGCCTGCCGCACCAAAGCGCAGCGGACCGAAGGGGATCATGCCAAATAGCGTGCCGAGCAGCACTATGAAAAAGATGCTCAACCATATATTTCCATCAAAAATTGCTAACACGCTGGAATATTTTAGGCATTTTCCCCCAAAATTCCACGTGAAAGGCACATTCTTTAACGACCACCAATGGCATCGCTACTGCTTAGACCCTTTTCGCCAGGGGCCACCCACCTCCAGCAGTGGCACATCTCACAGCTAACGCCCATAGTGAACTAATCGAGGAGGAATTCCTTCCACCGTGGCCACTCCGTGTAGGTCTGGGCTTTCCCTGCCTGATAGTTCGCCCGCAGCTTGTGTACGTTGCGTTCGGTGGAGGCCACCTGCATATCTTCCGGGAAAAATAAATGCGCCTTCCCTTGGCGCTCCAACTCCAAAAG
Organism: Corynebacterium sp. MSK122; assembly: GCF_030229435.2. Taxonomy (NCBI): domain Bacteria; kingdom Bacillati; phylum Actinomycetota; class Actinomycetes; order Mycobacteriales; family Corynebacteriaceae; genus Corynebacterium; species Corynebacterium sp. MSK122. The sequence goes on from NZ_JASPHV020000007.1 coordinate 23,356, forward strand.
CCGATCTTTGGCTGCGTTATAGAGGGCGGGGCGGGCTATAAGGGCGTCGGCAATAGCGGGATACCTGCGGAAGATGCGGCGGACGAAGGCTGGGCGCGCAACCTCCGGGCGCACATACCCGCGCGGCTTAGTACCAATAAACAGAAACTTCTCGTATCCGGCCTCTTCTGCTTGCGCAATGGTAATGCCACCGGAAGAGCCCAAAGCACCGTCCACGTACGGCGCGCCGTCGATAAATCGCATCGGCATAATCAGCGGCAGCGTGGAGGAAGCGCGCACGCGCACGAAGAGATCTTCCGGGGTGTGGATGTCCTGGCGAGTCCAGTAAACAGACTCGCCGGTATCGGCGCGCGCTGCAGCAAGCACCATATCGGCCGGATGCTCGCAGTAGGACTGCCAATCAAAGGGCAAATCCCTGTCTGCTGCGCGCTCATAGATGTACTCGGCATTGAAATACCCGGTGCCACGCACCAGCGAACCCACGCCACCGAAGCTAGGGTTTTTAGCAAAGTCCGTAAAAGACTCTTCGGCGCGGCGGGCATCGCGCGACAAGTAATTAACGGTGTGCGATGCCCCGGCAGAGACGCCGCCTACCCAGCCAAAGTCCACGCCCTCTTCGATAAGTTTGACCATACAGGCGGCCGTATAGGAATTGCGCATGCCGCCGCCTTCAATAACGAGTGCGGTGTTGCTGGCGTCAATCATGGTGCCCCATACTACGCTGGGCCCAATGAAGCGCATTTTCCGGCAATTACTCGCGGACGAAGAAGGCACCTTCGATATCGAAACCGGCCAGCAGCCCCGCACCGGGTTCGCCTATAACCCCACCGGGAAGGCGCTGCTGCGGGTGCCGGAGCCTACCCCAACCGCGGTGAGCAAGGCCTTGGCCATAGCCAAAGAACACGGCGCGCGGTACCTCGGCACATGGCGCCAGCCCGATGGTCCGCTCGTCTTCCTCGCCACGGCCGTCACCCACGATGAGTCCGTGGCCCGCGAGCGCGTTGCCGCCACCGGCCAGCGTGCGTACTTCGACTTGGAGCGCTGCCGCACCATCACCGTGAGCGCTCACTAGACTGGGCTCCCATGGGATTAAAAGATGCACTTACCCGGCTGACCGGCACGCAGTCCCCGCGCTTGGCCCGCCCAGATTCCGCGGCGCTCGCTGCCCACGTTGACCGGCTGGAAATCCACACCGCAGGGCCACTTATCATCGTCGTTACTGACCAGCCCGGCGCCGAGGTACTGCGAGAGGTAGCCCGCGCCCGCGAGTCGGCTACGCTGGATTCCCCCACCTCGACGGTGCACTTTCCCGCCGTGAAAAAGGAAGCCCTGCCCATCAAAGATCCCCGGCGCGGCTGGGTCATTCCGCTTACGCCCGCGCTTGCCGACGCCCTCGTAGAAAACCTCCCCCACCCCGGCGACTACGAGCTTTCCCCCGCCCTAGCCGTGGTAGTGGAATAGTTTCCTTGAAAGGACTGACATGCTGCTTTTGCCCTGTGCCGGAAAGAAGCCTCGCATCCACCGCAGTGCGTGGATTGCACCCAATGCCACCATCATTGGCGATGTAGAAATCGGCCCGGATTCTTCCGTGTTTTATGGCAGTGTCCTGCGCGGCGACGTGGGCGCAATTCGCATTGGCGCTAGGTGCAATATCCAGGACAATTGCGTCTTCCACGTAGAAGAAGACACGCCGTGCGTACTAGAAGATGATGTCACGGTGGGACACATGGCGATGGTTCATGCCGCGCATGTGGAGGCCGGTTCCTTGGTGGGAATGTCCTCTTCGCTGCTCTCGCGCTGCACTATTGGCACCGGCTCGCTCATCGCGGCAGGCGCCGTGGTACTGGAAGGAACCACCATTGCGCCGCGGAGCTTGGCCGCCGGCGTGCCCGCCAGGGTGCGCCGCGAGCTCAGCCCGGAGGAATCACAGGCCTTCATTGCGCATGCTGCCCGCTACGTGGACTGCGCGCGCAGCCAATCCGATGTGGCGTTGAGCCTGGATGAGGTCACCTTTGATTAAAGGGAAAGCACGCCCATGAGGATGAGGAAGACCGCCACGAGGTAGCCACCGAAGAGCGCCACCTGGGTGCTATTGGCGCGCGCCGCGGCAAAAAGGCGGCCGGCGGCCGATTCGGGATGGGCGCGCACCACCGCAATAAAAAGGCCACAGATAGTGGGCAGGGACAAAGCCAGGCTGGCGTACCACACCAAGCCACCGTACTGAGCGGCCGGAGCGATGTCTTCGGTAGCCAGGTGCATGAGTCCGTAATAAAACGGCACCGAGGTCAACGATTGCACCACGCCCATAATGAAACCGATGATCGCAGTAAGCAGCGATGGGGTACGCAACGGCTCAAGTAGTCGATTTACTAAGGCATTGGGCTGTCCTTGAGAGCGCCACGCGCCGAACCCCACCGCGATGCCGACTGCGACAAGTACCCAGCCGGCAACAGGTGAGCTCAAAATAGCCTCGATCTGGTCTTTTACTCCCAGCAGCACAAACATCACCACGGCCGCCGCGGCGAGAACGCCAATCCAGTCTCCTACCACCACTAATGCGGCAATGCGTCGATACTTACCGCGGGGCAAGATGATGCCAATGGCCACGAGGATGCCAATGAGTAGCGCATTGACGGAATCCAGGAGGGCAAAACTAACGGCGTGAAGCATGCCGGTCAGTCTACCGCCCCATGCCGCCATCGCCGATACGCCCGAGGGCACAAGACCTATATCTCACGAGCGGCTTCCTTGGTCCACCGCACATGCCTTTGCACGCATTCCGCAATATTGCGTACACTGTGCAATGTTTCGCACGGGGTGCAAATTTCTCCCCGCGGATTCCATAGTCACTGTCACCCGCGCGCAGAACACTGCACGCATACTGCACAAGAAAGCACATTTTTATGTCTAAATTTCTCTACCGGCTAGGTAGCTGGTCCTACCGCAAGGTGTGGCCCTTCCTAGCCTTTTGGCTCATCGTCTTGGTGGCCATGGCGGGACTTACCGCCGGCTTTGCCAAGGCCCCCAACCCTAATTTCTCCATGCCAGAGATGGACTCCACCACCACCCAAGACAAGATGATGGAGCGATTCGGCCAAGATACCGATGCCATGAGTGCACCCGAAGGCACCGTGGTCATCCAAGCACCGGAGGGCAAAGACCTCACCGATAAACAGGTAGCTGGCAAGGTAGATGACCTCCTTAGTGAGCTCAAAGACACTGGCGCGCTCAAGGACCAGGACAAACTGGTCAGCCCGGTGATGGCTGCAGCCGGCATGGAAAAGCAAATGGGCGAAAAGATGAAAGCCCAGCACATGCCAGACGAGCAGATTAAGAAGAACCTGCAACAGCTCTCCCCTCTGAGCGAGGACAAAACTACCGGTACCGTCACTATTACCTTCGACGCCGACGAAGTCAGGGACATCCCAGAAGAGGACATGACCAAGGTCACGGACGTCCTCAACAAGTACGACGAGGGCGAGCTCACCGTGAAGTACCAGGGCAACGCCTTTAGCTCCGCGGGCCAAGAGATGGGCGGCAGCGCCGAGATTATCGGCCTCATCGTCGCCGCAATCGTGCTGCTGATTACCTTCGGTTCCTTCGTGGCCGCTGGCATGCCGTTGATTTCCGCCATCATTGGCGTGGGCATCGGCATCCTCGGCGTACAGGTATCCACGGTCTTTACGGATACCGTCTCCGATATGACCCCGACATTGGCCTCCATGATTGGCCTGGCCGTCGGCATCGATTACGCGCTGTTTATTGTCAACCGCTTCCGCAACGAGCTCATCACCTCCTCTGGTCTCAACGATCTTTCGCCAAAGGAACTGGCCCAAGAGCTCAAGAAGATGGATAAGGCCACCCGTGCCCACGCCATGGGCATGGCGCTGGGCACCGCGGGCGGTTCCGTTGTCTTCGCCGGCACCACCGTTGTCATCGCCTTGGCCGCGCTGACCATTATCGGCATTCCATTCCTGGGCACCATGGCCATCGCCGCCGCGGCAACAGTGATCATCGCCGTATTGGTTGCCAATACTTTCATTCCCGCCCTGCTGGGACTTTTGGGCACCAAGATCTTCGCCGGCCGCGTGCCTGGCCCCAAGGTTCCAGACCCAGAGGACGAAAAGCCCACCATGGGCCTGCGCTGGGTACGTCGCGTGCGTGCCCACCCGTGGCTGCACCTTATCGCGGGCGTCGTCTTGCTGGGCATCCTGGCCGTACCATTTGCCCAGCTGCGCCTGGCCATGCCTACCGATGGCACCGCAAAGCCCGGCACCCCGCAGCGCGAGGCCTATGAGATTACGGCAGACGCCTTTGGTCCTGGCCGCAATGCGCCGATGATCGCGTTCGTTGATGTGGCCGACGTTCCCGAGCAGGACCGCATGCCGGCCTTCCAAGATCTCCTGAAGGAGATCAACGGCAATGACGGCGTAGAAAACGCCCAGATCGTGCAGACCACCGAGAACGGTGATGCTGCGCAGATCATGATTACGCCCACCACCGGCGCGACCGACGAAGAGACCACGGAAACCCTTAACCAACTGCGCGATTACCAGGGTGAGTTTGAAAAGACCGGCGGTTCCTACGGCATTACCGGTATCACCCCGATCTTCGATGACATTTCTGAGCGCCTCAATAACGTGCTCATCCCATACGTAGCCATCGTGCTGGGCTTGGCCTTCATCGTCTTGATGCTGGTCTTCCGCTCCATCTGGGTACCGCTCATCGCCGCAGCCGGCTTCGCTTTGTCGATGGCCGCCACCTTCGGCATCACCGTCGCCATTTGGCAAGAAGGCATGTTCGGCATCGTCGACGACCCACAGCCGCTGCTTTCCTTCCTGCCCATCATGCTCATCGGCCTTACCTTCGGCCTAGCCATGGACTACCAGGTCTTCTTGGTGACCCGCATGCGTGAGGGATTTGTCAATGGCAAAACGGCTGGCAACGCCACCTCGAATGGCTTCAAACACGGCGCCCGCGTGGTCACGGCCGCAGCCCTCATTATGATTTCCGTCTTCGCCGCCTTCATCTTGATGGACGAGCCGTTCATTAAGACCATGGGCTTTGCGCTGGCTGCAGGCGTGCTTATCGACGCCTTCGTGGTCCGCATGATGATCATCCCCGCCACCATGTTTGTGCTGGATAAGAAGGCATGGAGGTTCCCGCGCTGGTTGGATAAGATCACGCCAAACATGGACATCGAAGGCGAGGCCTTGCACTCTGACCGCGAGGAACTCCTGCGCACCCAACGAGAAAAGGTAGGCGAGACACACCGTGGCTAGTCTGCGCGAAGAAAAGAAGCGAGCTACGCGTCAGGCCATGGCCGATGCGGCAGCGCGCCTCGTCCTCGACGGCGGCGCCGAAGCCGCCACGGTCTCCGGCATTACTGCGGCTGTCGGGGTCTCCCCGCGCACCTTTCACAACTACTTTTCCTCGGTGGCCGATGCCCTGCTGTACTTCACGGCTGACGTGTTGGAATCTTTCGCCGCGGATATCCCCTCCGTGTGCCCTGACAAAAGCGTTACCGCCGTCTTAGAGGCAGCGCTGCTCGAGTCCTTGGAAGACGAAGAAAAGGAGCTGCGGTCCCTCCATACGCTCTACCGCATTGGTGAGGCCCTGGATAGCCTCAGCCACACCTCCGAAGAAAGGCGGCGTTTCGAGCGCGTATCTGACACCATCATTTCCGCCTTCCAGCAGCGCGGAACTGATTACACGGACTATGAGCTAGGCGTTGTCCTCAATGCGTGCGCCGGCGGCAGCGTTGCATTCCGGCAGGAGCTGGACCGGCGCCAAGCTGCGGGTGAAAACGTCAGCCTGGCAGAGAAGAAGCTGGTAAAGAACACTTTTTCTGTCCTACGCACCTTGGACTAGGCGCTAGCGCGCTACACCATAGGTTCATTCACTGTTAACCCTGCACGGCTCAAATATACGGGCTATGCAGGGTAAAATTTTCCCTTAGCCTCAGCACGACTACTAGTTCTGGAGAATGACACAGTGAAGATCGCGATTCTTGGTGGCGATGGCTTTTGTGGATGGCCCGCTTCCCTATTCCTTTCGGATAAAGGCCACGAGGTCGCCATCGTTGATAACCTCTCCCGGCGCGCCATCGATGCGGAACTAGGCGCCGAATCCCTCACGCCCATCGCTTCCATTGATGAACGCCTAGCGGCGTGGAAAGAGATAAGTGGAAAAGATATTTCCTTCGCCAACATCGATATCGCCCAGGATTACGCCGGGTTCGTGGAGTTCCTCCGTTCCTTCGCTCCGGATGCCGTCGTGCATTTCGCGGAGCAGCGCGCCGCGCCCTACTCCATGAAAAATCCCACCACCAAGCGCTACACGGTGGATAACAACATCAATGCCACCCATAACCTTTTAGCTGCGGTTGTAGAAACCGGCCTCGATATTCACGTCGTTCACCTGGGCACCATGGGGGTCTACGGTTACGGCACCGCCGGTATGCAGATCCCGGAGGGCTACCTGGATATCAAGGTGTCCGTACCGGAACAAGGCGAAGTAGAAAAGTCCATCCTCTACCCTTCCAATCCAGGTTCGATTTACCGCATGACGAAGGTCCTGGACCAGCATCTTTTTGCCTATTACGCCAAAAATGATGACTGCGCATTACCGACCTGCATCAGGGCATTGTCTGGGGCACCCACACCGCCCAGACCCAGAAGGATGAACGCCTGATTAACCGCTTTGATTATGACGGCGACTACGGAACAGTTCTAAATCGCTTCTTCGTGCAGGCCGGCATCGGCTATCCGCTGACGGTACATGGAACCGGTGGCCAAACCCGCGCCTTCATCCACATTCAAGACATGGTGCGCTGCATCGAGCTCGCTCTGGAAAATCCACCATCGCGCGGTGACCGCGTGAAGATCCTCAACCAAATGACCCAAACCCACCGCGTGCGTGACCTGGCGGAGCTCATCGCTGATATCTCTGGCGCCGAAGTAGCCTATGTTCCCAATCCGCGCAAAGAGTCGGCTGAGAACGAGTTGCACGTATCCAATGACACTTTTCTGGGGCTCGGCCTTAATCCCACCACGCTGTCAGAAGGCCTACTCCACGAGGTCGAAGAGGTTGCCAAGAAGTACGCGGACCGCGTTGACCGCAGTAAGATTCCGGCCCAGTCTTTGTGGACCGCACAGCAGGCAGCGGGCGTTCCAGTCACCACGCAGCAGAAATAGACAGCGATTTGCCTACTATGCGCATTGCCATTGTCACCGAAGTTTTCTTGCCCAAGATTGATGGGGTGGTCACCCGCCTGACCAATACGCTGGACCAGCTCGCGGAGCTCGGCCATGAGGTACATATCTTTGCCACTGGCACTCCGCCAGAGACCTATGCGGGCTTTCCGGTTACCCGCATCCCCAGCCACTCACTGTGGGTCTATCCGGAAATTCACTTTGCATTACCAAGCCTCCGGTTCTTCCGCGCCCTCCGCGACTTTGATCCGGATGTCATTCATGCCGTCAATCCCATTTGGACCGCGGCACTCGGAGTTTTTGCCGCCGAGCTCGATGCCGTACCGCTGGTTGCGAACTTCCACACCAATGTGCCGGAATATACCGAGGCCCTTGGTATTGGTTGGCTCCGGCCGATTACGCAGAAGGCCACTACGTTTCTCCATAACCGCGCTGCTATCAATCTCTGTACCTCCGGCCCCATGGTGGATAAAGCTCGCGACATGGGCATCCATACCGTACGGCTGTGGCCTAAGGCCGTTGATACGCAGGCCTATCGCCCTGACAACTATGACGCCCAGATGCGCTCGCGGTTGACCGGTGGGCACCCAGAGGCGCCGTTAGTTACCTATATCGGCCGTATTTCGCACGAAAAGGATGTGGCGCGGCTCAATGAGATCATGCGCCAGGTGCGCACGCGCGTTCCGGCCGCGCGCCTCGCCCTTATTGGCGCCGGTCCCGCATTAGAGGAGTTGCGCGCCCAATTCGATTCCGCCACCACTGTGTTTACCGGCTATCTTTCTGGCGCCGAGCTGCAAGCGGCCTTCGCGGTCGGCGATGTATTTGCCTTCCCCTCCGCCACGGAAACGCTGGGTTTGGTTGCTTTAGAGTCCTTTGCTTCCGGGGTGCCGGTGGTCGGCACCAATGCCGGCGGCATCCCCTTTGTCATCGAGCATGGAAAGACCGGGCTGCTGGTAGATGAGGACGCCACGGATGAGCAGTGGGCAAGCGACCTGTGCTCATTGTTGGAGGATCCGCAGGCGCGCCAACGCATGGGGTGCGCCGCGCGCGAAGAAGCGGAGCGCTACTCATGGAAGGAATCGACCAAGGCTTTGGTAGCCGCCTATGAGTACGCCATCCGTCACCCGTATCATCGTGAGCAACCATGACTGCTTACCACTCCATTGAAAGCGCCGCGGCTGATGCCCGCTTTATCCGTGCCGGAATCAACGCTGCCTTTCGCGAACACATCGGGAAGGCGACCGACGTGGAATTCAATTTCCTCGGCCCCTCAGCTGGCGATAGCGAAGCAAGCTATGCCACCGACCAGCTCGTGGAGGTACGGGTAAGCTCCGCGCAGCACGTGGCAGATTTTCGTGGCGTGCGCCTAGCCGTCATCGCCGCAGGCGCGTGGCACTGGACTACCGCTGCGACCGAGCACTTTGCTGACCTTCCGCAGTCAGGTACTGCCAGCGCAGACGTCGACCGCATGGTTGCTTATGCCTCCCTCATCGTGGGCAACATGCCGGTGCTGCGCGCCCAGCAGGGCAAGCACGTGGCCATCGTTGCGGTAGATTTCCACCCCCACCTGGACTTTCGCCGGACCTTGCTGCACGGTCTCCAACACAGCAACGCGGAGATGGACGAGAAGGGGCCGGCCCTCGAACTTGCCCGCTACCTAGATATGGAGTCCACCGAGGAAGAGCCCTACCTGCATTTTTCTGATGGCACCACGGTGCGTTGTAAACAGCCAAGCCCCGAAGTGCACAAGATTTCCAGCATCACCCCGGGCTTAGCGGCCGCCCGAGTCTTGGAGGATGCTTTTTATTTAGGCACCGAAAGCCAGATGTTTTTCCAGGGAAATTTCCCAGGTGCCACGGTAGAACTCGATGTGGATAAGGCCACCGCCACGGTGTCCTATCGTGGCGGGCAGATGACGGCTAACGCGGTGCTTATCGCGACCATTTCGGACCAGGAATTCACGTGGGCTTGGGCGGATCCGCAGCTCAAGGACACCACGGCGGCGCGGTTGGCGGAAAACCTAGCGCGCTTTGGCATCGACGAGACCGTGCCCGAACTGGTGCGCCCGCACCTTCCGCTTCAGCTGGCGCGCGAGCACCAGCTACCGCACCTAGCTTTGCCCATTTTGGGGATCTGGACTCTGGCGGGCACTACGCTTGCCGACGCCCGCGTGGGCCTCGTCCTCCTCGATGCCCCACAGCTGCACCTCCCGGAGCCGACCCCAGCCGCCACCGAAGCAACTTTGGCGGTGCCCCCTCCCTCATGGATCAACGCCGATCGCGCCCGCGCCGCCTATGGATCATTTCGCGGGGTGGAGGTGTAGGGCGCTGCGGAGGGCGTCCACGTCGACGTCGGAAAGCGCGGCAGGCTCAAATGCTGCATCGTTGGTTTTATCCACCAAGACCGCTCGCACGCCCTCGGCAAAGTCCCCACGCCGGTACATATAGGCGCCCAAGTTGGTCTCCATATCTAGGGCCTCGCGGATGCTGCTGCACTCCTGCTCGGCGTGGAATAGCTCCATGGCCGCCACGATGGAGGTCGGGCACGCCTGCGCGGTCAGCTTGTCTACCTGTTGTTTAAGCTCTGGGTACTTTTCCAGGGCCGCGGTGATGTCTTGCCAGGTGTCGTGGGAAAAGGCGTCCTCGATGGCGTCGATAAGCTCGGCCAAGGGGGCCTCGCCGCTAGGTGCGGTGGCGTGCTGGGCTAGCGCGGTGGCTAGTCCATGTTCGATAACCGCACTTGCAAAGGCCTCGCCGTCCGCGACATAGTGGGTGGCCAGCCCGCTCCACAGAAGGTCTGCGGCATACATGCGGTAGCCGGTGATCCCCCAGAACTTCGCCAGCTCGGCCGAGGCCTTGCCGCGCGTTCCCACCGCACGCTGGGCGGCATAGGCCATGCCCACGTCGGTGACATAGCCAATATTCATCTCTGGCATGGAGGCAAAGGTTTTCTCCGTAACCACGCGGTGGGACCCATGGGCGGAAATGCCCAGACCGCCGCCCATAGCGATGCCATCGATGAGCGCCACGATGGGCTTGGGATACTCCGCGATATCACCGTTCAACGTGTATTCGGTGGCGAAGAAGGCATCCACCTCATCCACTTTGCCTTCCTTGACCGCATCGCGGGCATAGCGAACATCGCCGCCGGCGCAATATGCCTTGGGGCTAGTCGAGGTAAACAGCACCTGTTCCACCTCATCGTTGGCGCGCCACTGCGCCAGCGACTCCGCAATGAGGTGGATCATTTCCGGGGTGAGGGAATTGAGAGCCTTGGGGCGGTTGAGTTCAATGACTCCGGTATGGTTACGGATTGAGGAAACGATAGGTGCAGCAGTAGTCATAGCCCCTAGTGTGACACAGAACGCATACACCTATCCACCATCAGCCAATTCACAGATAGGTTCGGAATTTTGCTCCCACAGCTCATCGCCCTGGATATGGACGGCACCCTACTGGACGGCAACGGCCAGCTTCCACCAGATTTCGCCGCGATCAGCACCCGTGCCCACCAGCTCGGCGTCACCCTAGTACCCGCCTCGGGCCGCCAGCTCGCCACCCTGCAAGAGATGTTTCCGCACGAGGACACCTTTATCGCAGAAAATGGCTCCGTGGTCGTCCATGATAATCGCGTCATCAGCGCCACTACCCTGCCCGGCACAGCCGTGCGTGCCGCCATGGCCGCACTCCAGTCTGTCGAAACCCCGCATACGGTAGTGCTATGCACGCCGGATACCGCCTATGTACACAAAGGCGCCGACGAGCAGGCCCGCGCTGAGATTGCCAAGTATTACAGGTCAGTGGAATGGGTAGATGACCTCGATGCGCTACTGGATGCGGACATCATCAAAATCGCCGCTTACTGCGCCGACGGCAGCGAAAAGCATCTACACCAGCCCCTTCTTGCGGCCGTACCGGAACACAATATCGCCATCTCTGGCGCCGTATGGCTCGATGTCATGGCTGCTGGCGTCAATAAGGGCGTAGCGCTACAGACCATGGCGGAGCTCCTCTCGGTTCCCATGCCTCGTACCGCCGCTTTTGGCGATTTCCTCAATGACTACGAGCTCCTCCGCGAGGCAGGCACCGCGATCGCAATGGAAAATGCGCACCCAAAGTTGAAGGAAATCGCCGATCGCATTGCCCCACCCAATACCGAATATGGAGTCATGACAGTTCTGCGTCAGCTTTTTGACAGCGAAGAGTCGTAGACTCGAATTTTCGCCTCCGCCCCGCGCGCCGCACCGTTACGCCCCCGCATGGGGAGAAGTGCTGGTGCGCAGGCTAAAATAGTCCGCTTAGAAAATATACGTAGTGCTTTGGGAGTTTTTGTGAAGCAAATTTTGCGCTCACTGCTGGGGAAGAAGAAACCTGGGCGTTCGAATGAACCACGCACACCGGTCTATCAGCCAGTACAGCCCAAAGCTGGCTCTACCAGTGCGCCCCAAACCCCTAATAAAAAGGATTCTGCGCCCCAGAAACCGGCCAACACCGAATCCACCACGGGTGCGCAATCCACCGAGCCGAAGGGCAAGCCCCAGGACCGCACCGCTAAGGACGGCGAGTCTAAGAACCAGGCTAAGCAGGCACCCGCGCGCAAGCCCACTCCGACGAAGCCTGCACAGGCTTCCGAATCCAAGTCTGCTGCTGCGAAACCGAAAGATGCAAAGCCTGCCGCCAAGCCCGCGGCTAAGGACACCACTCGCCCCAGCACCGAAAAGTCACAGGCGCACAAGGCCACTTCCGCAAAACCGCAGCAGCCTAAGTCCACCTCGCCATCGCCTGCAGCCAAGGCACCGAAGGCCAAGCCTGCAGCCCAAAAATCTGCTGCCAAGCCATCCACCGCACAAGAAACCAAGGCAGAATCCTCTCCCAAAGCAGCTGTTAAAAAGCAACAAGATTCGCCCGCTCAAGACAAGAAGCCACAGCGCAAAGCGCACGAACCGGTTCAACGACCGCGCCGCGGCGCAAGCTTTAGCACCACCCCCTCTAAGAACTCCCCAAAGAGCACTTCGACCCGCAGTGCTTCCCCGAAGCCGGCCGCAAAGCCTGTCACCCAACCCTCTCAGAAAGGCGCGGTAAAGCCCGCACAGCAGGCTCGCCCCAGCGCCGAGAAACCGAAGCAGGCACCCAAGCCTTCCTCTTCTTCCAGCGCGAAGAAGGCTTCCCCGCAACCGGCAAAGCCGCAGAAATCCCAGCCGGCTAAATCCAAGCCGGCCACCGGCCAGCAGCAAGCGCAAAAGCCACGCTCCCCCAAGCAGGTCCCGGCAAACTCGGCAAAAGAGCAACTACAGCCGCAACCAACGCCGATGAAGAATGCGCAGCCGTCGAAGCCCTCGCAACCTTCCAAAGGCCAAGGATCAGCGCGTACTCCCGGCGCTGCAAAGCAAAAGGCTGCTCCACCGGCCTCGGCCCCTAGCGCTCCAGCGCCAAAGAAGGGCACCACTACCCCCAAGCCGAAGGTAGCTGCGCCAAAGACTGCATCTGATCCTTCTCAGCAGAAGGCTGGGGCGGCGCAAAACCAGACTGCCCACAATGGAAACAAGGTAGTCCAGCCGAAATCGCAGCAAGGCGCACCCTCTAAGGGCAACCTGCCCACGCAACAGGCGAAAAAGCAACAGCCGCAGCCGAAGGCAAAGGAGACGACGCCTCAAGACAACGCCAAGAAGGTAACCAAGCGCCGCCCGCAGGTTAAGCCCTCCGATATCAGTCGCGGATTGGCTCGCAAATCGCAGCAGGTGGGCACTCCTACCCCAGCTCAGCAAAAACCGTCGCGAGCTGCCCAAAAGCCCAAGGCAAAGCAACAGCCTGATTCGCCCCAGCCGAAGAAGGCCGAGCCTCAAACCGCTCCGAAGATGGCGCCTACAAAGACCGACAAGTCCGCTGCGACAGGCACTGTAGCAGCTGGAGCGGGTACGGCCGCTGCCGCTGTCGCCGCTGAGAAAAAGCGAGACAAGGCACAGCCGTCGAAGAAGCAGCATCCAGCGCTTGAAAAGCCACAGGCAAAGGCGGCACCGCGCCAGCCACAACAAGCTGCGCAGAAGCCAGCATCACAGCAGGCCTCGGCCACGCAGGTAGATACTAAGTCTAAGTATCCGCTACAAAAGCAGGCCAAGGATCCTGAAGCACTGGCTACGCCGCCGGAGAGCAAGGTCGTTAAAAAGAAGCGCCACGCCCGCCTGCGCCAGGTCAAGGGGCTGGATGGACTGCGCGGCCTCGCGGTTATTGCCGTGGTGTTGTACCACTTCTTCCCTTCCCTTCTTCCCGGTGGTTACTTGGGCGTTGACCTCTTCTTCGTCCTCTCCGGATTCCTCATCACCTCGTTGCTGGTGCGCGAATTCCGTACCTTCGGCACAATCAGCTTGAAGGACTTCTGGGTGCGCCGATTCCGGCGCATCCTCCCAGCCGCAGTATCCGTCCTAGTCATGTGTACCGCTTTGGTGGCATGGATAGGCGGGGACCTAGCGGTCGGCTTGCGCCAGCAGTTCTTAGGCACCCTATTCTTTGTCAACAACTGGACGCAGATCGCCACCTCCCAGTCCTACTTTGCGGACAATGAGATTCAGGTCTTTGCCCACTATTGGTCGTTGGCTGTGGAGGAGCAGTTCTATGTCATCTGGCCACTTCTTATCACTGGCGTTTTCCTGATTTCTCGCCGCAAGCCGCGCCGGCTTCCCATCTTCGTAGCCACAGTCTTAGCTATCGGTTCCGCCGTGGCCATGGCACTCATTTACGTGCCGGGTGAAGACCCGACGCGCGTCTACTACGGCACTGATACCCATGCTTTTGGCCTGCTCACTGGCGCCGTGCTGTCTTTGCTAATGACCTCCACCAAGTCCGACCCACAGGCGGACTCGTGGGCAGCGGCAGGCAAAGCCGAATCGCGCATCGCCGGAATCATTGGCACTTTGGCGCTCATCGGCTACGGTGCCCAGCTATTCCTCATGCCGGATGACGCGGAGATCACCTACCGGGGTGGACTCTTCCTCACTAGCGTGCTTGGTGTCCTGATGGTGTGGGGCGTGGTTCGCGAACACGGCCCGATGACCCCGCTCTTTAGGACCAAGGTCATGCGCTGGTTTGGCCAGCGCTCCTTCTCGCTGTATCTCTGGCACTGGCCGGTCATCATGATGCTCAAGGCGCTTTTCGAGGGCAACCAGAACTCCGATAAATCGTGGATCCTAGGCCTTGTAGCCGTGCCGATCTCGCTGCTTCTGTCCGAGATTTCCTATCAGTTCATTGAGAATCCTTTCCGCCGCGGCGGCTATAAGAAGACGTGGAAGACCTACTGGTCCTCCCGTCCAGGGTTTAGCGAATTGCGCGATGGCTTTGGCAAGACCATGTGGCCGGTAGTCCCATTCCTGGTCATTGCCTCTGTAGCCGGCGTAGTCTACGGCGTTGTTAATTCCAGCGATAAGACCGAGTTAGAGCAGCAGCTGGAGCAGCTCCAGCAGCAGAACCAGAGCAGCAACAATGCCCCGGCGCAGCCGAATGATGCTGCCCCACAGCCGCCTGCTGAGGACAACGACGATAAGGCTGCCGCGAAGGATAAGAAGACCCGCCCGATGCCGCAGGGCAAAGACATCACCGCTGTCGGCGACTCAGTGATGCTGGCTGCTAGCGGCGCCCTCAAGCAACGCTTCCCGCAGATTTACGTCGATGCAGATGTATCCCGCCACTACACTGCGGGTATCCAGATTCTGCAGCAGCTCAAGGATTCCGGCCAGCTGCGCGATACCGTCTTCCTCGGGTTTGGCACTAACGGTCCTGCCTTCCCGGACCAGATCAAGGAAGCGCTGGATATCATCGGCGAAGACCACACCGTTGTCATGGCTGTTCCCTATGGCGACCGCGAATGGATGGCCCAATCCCAACAAGATGTCCTCGACGCAGCCAAGGAATACGACAACGTATATATTGCTGACTGGTGCGGACATGCACAGAGCAACCCGGAGATCCTCTACTCCGATGGCGTCCACCCGATGCCGGAACGCACCGGCGAGTACTCGGATGCCTTCTACGATGCTCTAAAGCAGTATTCAACTGGCGACAAAACTGTATCCTCTCAGTGCGTGCCGCAGTAAAGCACAGACCGGCGCGGGGCGGGGCATCGGAAAGCGCCTAGCTCCCTCCCCTCCCGCTCTTCGCGCTCACCGGAAGGTGTGCTCCGCTAGCAGCAGCATCCGCTGTGAGCGCGAAGGACGCTGGTGCACCTAAGCATAGAAAAAGCTCGCCCTCTACATCACGGTAGAGGGCGAGCTTTATTCGTTGGGATTAATCGACGGAGAATTCGCCCATCTTGTCCCAACCGGTGCGGCCTTCGATGTGAACGTTAATGATGTCTGGGGTTTCCACGAGGTACTTCGGGAATTCCTCGCAGGAGCGCTGGAAGTGCTCACTCTGGACGTGCTCTACGTCCTTACCGTCTGCGTAAGACTCCAGCAGCAAGAAGCGCTGGCGATCTTCTGGATCGCGGAACCACTTGAAGTCGATGCAGCCCGGCTCTGCATTGCAGGCCTCGGTGTACCAATTGATTTCATCGAGGAAGGTCTCTGCGTATTCGGGCTTGACGTGGAACTGTACGTTGATCAAAATCATGCCCCGATTCTACCGGCACCTTGCAGCTTCTTCATCGTCACAGTTGGAGGCCACGAATGCGGTGAAATCGGGGCTAGTGGAATGCGGTTTAGTTGAGGAAGAACTCCGCAACGTAGATGTAGGTTCCGTCATAAGCAGTTGCTACGCCAAAGCCGTGTGGGGAACCAGCATTGACTGGAACATCGCGGTTGAACCAGTTCAGGCGGTCTTGTGCCTGCTGCTCGGTGAGACGGTGAACAGAACCCTGTCCTTCATCCTTGTGATTCAGGCCGTGGGCTACCCCGCCCTTGTAGTCGAGCTTGCCGGCGGCACCCTGGTTGGCCCATTCCTGGGCGATGGCGCTGGCGTGGGCGTCCTTGCGGTGCCCAGCCTTCTCGAGGTGGGCGGTGGTGGCGGCCCCCAACTCACCAGCGACCTTGGGTGCGTGACCCGCTGGCTTGGCCAGGAATTCTGGCAGCGAGATATTGTTCTTCTCAGCCAGCTCATAAGCCTGCGGTGGCAAGGTGAGGCGGAAATCCTGCACAGCGGCGAAAGGATCAGAAGAGAGCTCCTGAGCCTGCGAAGAAGCCTGCTGAATCTGCGGTGGCAAGGCCGGCTGCGCAGAGGCCACGGTAGAAGTACCAGTAATGACAAGAGCGGTGGACAAGGCGGCTACGGTTGCACGGTGAGAAAGCTTCATGCCCTCCACCGTGCCATAAGTGGCCGGCGGTCTGGAAGGAGTTTCCAGGCTGCGCAGGTGATTCGATACAGCTTTGTTATGGTCCCTGTGTTCTTGGGGAAATCCGGATGGTGGGACAATATCCTCACCGCGCATTTTTGGAGTACTGCGAAAGGTTCTTGACTGTTGCTGGACGTATTGACCGGGTTTGCGATTATTTTCGTAGTCATCGGCGTCGGGTTTGTGCTGGCCCACAGGGGTGTT
The DNA here is from genome assembly GCF_030229435.2 of Corynebacterium sp. MSK122. Classification (NCBI taxonomy): domain Bacteria; kingdom Bacillati; phylum Actinomycetota; class Actinomycetes; order Mycobacteriales; family Corynebacteriaceae; genus Corynebacterium; species Corynebacterium sp. MSK122. The sequence goes on from NZ_JASPHV020000007.1 coordinate 40,089, forward strand.
ATTGGCAAGGGCGAGGCGCGCTTGCAATTCAATCGCACAGCCTTCTGGGCGGCACGCCGGCACTCATCTTTTCCAGCGTGGCTACATCCGATACCTCCGCGTTTGCGTCCCCAGTGGTGGCCGTCATTGCCGCTGCGTCCGTCGCCACCATGCTGTTGTATTGGCTGTGCAGCCGGCTACTCTTTCCACGCAGCGGCGCCGAAACCATGGCGGGTGCCGCTGCGGCGAGCTACTACAACTCGGTCAATATTGGCTTGCCCATTGCCACCTATGTCATTGGTGATGCCACCTTCGTCATCCCGGCATTGGTTCTCCAGATGGCGGTGCTCTCCCCGTTTATTATTGCAGGGCTCAATGCGCAGGGTACGAGCCTGCGTTCGATATGGGGCTCCGTACTCGCAGGGATTACCGCACCGGTGGTGTTAGCTGCGGTGGCGGGATTTATTGTCTCCGCGGCGCAGTGGCAGGTACCGGATGTGGTGATGAAGCCGCTGGAGATATTGGGTGGCGCCTCTATTCCTATGATCCTGATGAGCTTTGGTGCCTCGTTAAAGGGCGACGGGCTGTTGGAGGAGGACCGTCTGCCCACCCTAACCGCGACGGTATTGAAGTTGGTGGGCATGCCTGCTGTCGCACTGGCCGTGGGCGCAGCACTGGGCCTAGACGGCGCGGAGCTATATGCGGCATTGATTTTGGCGGCCTTGCCCACGGCGCAGAATGTGTATAACTACGCCGCTACCTATGAGATAGGAGAGACCGTGGCTCGGGATACGGTCTTTCTGACTACATTCCTGTCGCTGCCTGCGATGCTGGCCATCGCTGCCTTATTTGGCTAAACACCTAGTAGATGCCGACGTCAAGCGCGGCAAATTCGCGCTGCAGCGCATCGGGGTCAATGGCTCCCGCCACGTCTGGACCAGCGATGGCGGCGAAGCCGTCGAGCACCGATGCCCCGTAGTTATGACCGTGTCCATCGGGTACGTCCTTTGCGCCGGGCAGATCGGCGGCTACTTGGAGGGAGGAGATGATGGGCATCCACTGCATCACGCGCTCGGCAGAATACGGTGTTCGCTCGCGCATCCAATCCGGCTCCTTAATGGCCATCTGTGGTGACCACCAAGCCACCGGGTCCGAGGGGTGTTGGATATAGAGCATGCGGGTGCGTCCCCACTCCTCTTCTGGCACCGTGCCCCATTGGCGCACCTGCGCGTCATCATTGGCAAAGCGCACGACGAGGCCGCCGGCGTATTCAGGGGAAATTTCAGAAGAGCCAGGGTCGCGGCGCTCCACAAACTGGGTGCGCAAGCGATTAAAGTGCGGCGGCCCTGTCAACAAAATGCCGTCAACGGAATTGGCGATATCGCGCACCCCGGAAAAGGCCGCCTCAATGCCCGTGGTGCCCAAGGATTCGCCGTAGAGGTAGAGCTTCGGGCGTTTATCCTCCGGCAGCCCGTTCCACCAGTCCACGATGGGGTTGATGAACTCCTGCCCGGCGCGTTCTACCTGACCACCGCCGGACAGGAAATGCAGGGCCGAGGGCATGGCGGAGTATTGGGCGGCCGCGATGGCGGTGTCGCCGCCGTAGAGCAGCTCGAAGGCCTGGGCGGAATAGGAAGACACCCATCCTGTCCCGGTGGTCATAATGAGAAGTAGCGCCTTGCGGTCTTGAGCGTGGGTGCGCTCGAGTTCGTCGATAAGCAGTCGCGCTCGCTCTTCATTGGAGGCGCGATTGCCTAGGCCGGCATAGGCGCGAATGGGTTCTTTAGCGGGCTTTCCGGTAACCTCTTCCAATTCCGCGCGGTGCGCACCGGAGGAGAGGAAACGCGAGCCCTGCAGTCCCACCCCATTCCAGTCCACGCGGGAGTCTGGGGAGCCACTGCGCTCAACAGACGTGGGACGCTGCGCTGCGGGATCGGGTTCGGCATTTTGGGCGGTAAAGATCCTCTCCCCCACGCCCACAATGGCGCCGGGAATGAGGTTTTCCACGGTATACGTGCCCACTAGGGCCACGATGATTACCGCGCCCATAACGCGGTAGGCGGCACGGAAGCGCTGGGGAAAGTGGCTGGAAAGCCAGCGAACACAAAAGCGCAGCACGCGCAGGATGAAAAGGAAGGCGGTAAATACCGCAAGTGCCAACGGAACCACCAGCACATAGCTGGCAATGGTGGGTGCTGGTGCGGACAGGGTGTCTGCGAGTTGGCGTTGCCACCGCACGGCAAAGACCGCAAAGCCTATCATCCACACCACAAAAGCGGCGGTGGCAATGCGGGAAACGAGGCGGTAGCGCCGAGCTGGCCACGTGGTGGCATCAAGCCAGGAATGCCGGGGCGCCACATAGCGCACCACCAGTCGGTACCACACGAGCTTGAGGGCGATGCCCAGCGCATAGCCGAGCCCTGCGGCAATGCCGGAGACGAGTCCTTGGTAGAGCCAATCGCGCGGCAGGATGGATGGAGTAAGCCCCAGGGTAAATAGTGCTACGGCGCCGATAATGCCCCACAGGTCGAGGTGGCTGACGATATCGGCGATGCGGGCTTCTACCCTTCGAGCTTCTCCCCCAACTCCAGCCATTCCATCTCCAATTCCTCGTAGGCGCTGCGGTTTTCCTTTAGTTCTCCGTCCAATTCGGTCAAGGCCTGGGTATCAACCTTTTCCGCGGCGGTGGCCATCTTCTCATTAATCTGCGCGGCCGCCTGTTCCAGCTTGTGCATCTTGCGTTCGAGGGCGTTCATCTTCTTAGTGATTTCGCGCTCTTGCTGGGACGAGAGCTTCTTTTCGGATTTCGGTGCAGCATTGTCTGCCTTCTTTTCTCCCAAGTTGAGCACGCCGGAGCTCTGCTGGGCCTCGAGTGCGGCGCGCTTGCGCAGGTACTCGTCGATGCCGCCGGGAAGGTTGGTGAGCTTGCCATCGCCAAAGAGCGCGTAAGTGTTATCCGCGATGCGCTCAATGAGGTAGCGATCGTGCGAAATGACCACCAGGGTGCCTGGCCAAGAGTCCAAGAGGGACTCCAGTTCCTGCAGGGTATCGATATCGAGATCGTTGGTGGGCTCGTCCAGCAGCAACACATTGGGCTCGGCCATCAGTACGCGGGTCAGCTGCAAGCGGCGGCGCTCGCCACCAGAGAGGTCGCCTACCGGGGTGCGCTGACGCTTGGCGGAAAAGCCCAGGCGCTCAGCCAGCTGGGAGGCGGAAAGCTCCTTTTTGCCGAGCTGAACGTAGGTGGCGACGTCCTCGACGGCGTCGATAAGCCGGCGCTGCGGATCTAGGTCATCGAGTTCCTGGCGCAGCCAACCGAGGCGCACGGTTTGGCCCTCGATGCGTTTGCCGGCCGCCAGCTCGTACTCGCCGGCCAGGGTGCGAAGCAGGGTGGTTTTACCGGAGCCATTAACGCCCACCAAGCCGATGCGCTCGCCGGGGGCTAGGCGCCAGGTGAGGTGATCTACCAAGGTGCGACCGTCCGGGGACTGCACGGTGGCATCCTCTAGCTCGATAACTACGCGGCCTTGGCGCTGCTTGGAAAAGGCCATGAGCTCAACCTTATTGCGCGGCTCCGGCACGTCAGAGATCAACGCCTCGGCGGCCTCGATGCGGTAGCGCGGCTTGGAGGTACGCGCCGGTGCGCCGCGGCGCAACCAGGCCAGCTCCTTGCGGGCGAGGTTCTTGCGGCGCTGTTCCATGACATCGGCCTGGCGGGCGCGCTCGGCGCGGGCAAAGGTCCAGTCGTTGTAGCCGCCCTCGTAGGTATCGACCACGCCATCGTGCACCTCCCAGGTCCACGTGGCTACGGTATCGAGGAACCAGCGATCGTGAGTAACCACGACCACGGCTAGATTGCGCTTGAGCAGGTGGTCCGCAAGCCACTGCACGCCTTCCACGTCGAGGTGGTTGGTCGGCTCATCGAGTACCACGAGGTCCAAATCCTGCACCAGCGCGGCGGCCAGGTTCACGCGGCGGCGCTCGCCTCCGGAGAGCGAGCCCACCGGAGTATCTAGCCCAAGATCTACAATGCCCAGCCCGCCCAAGACATCGCGCACCTTGGCATTGGAGGCCCACTCATAGGTTTCCAATTCCAGGGGCTCAATAATCACTTGGGCGATGGTGAGCTCATCGGGCAGGTCAAAGCGTTGGGTGACCACAGCCATGCGCAAATCAGAGGTATGGGATACGCGGCCGGCGTCGGGCGGCTCGATGCCGGTGAGCACCTCCAGCAGGGTGGTTTTGCCACCACCATTAACGCCGACGATGCCAATGCGATCGCCGTTTTGCACACCTAGGGATACCCCGTCTAGGAGGGTTTTTAATCCATAAGTTTTGCTGACTTGCTCGAGGTTAATCAGGTTTGCCATAACGAGTGTCCATCTTAATACCTCCCTGCACATACCCCCGCATTTCTTCAGGCTATTGCGATTGATTTTCACGTCCAATAGTGTGCCTATATATGAAGCATTACACACTTTCCCTCTGCGCGGTGCTCTCTGCCGCGGCAGTAGCCATCGCCTCCTGTTCCGCCCCCACCGAAGAGGAAAAGGATTCCCTGCACTCCCACGACCACGCGCACAGCGAGGAGGACCACGCTCACAAGCACGACCATGAGCATGACCACGAGCACGGCCATGACCACGCCGGGCACTCACACGAAGGCTTCGAAGCCGAAGAGGGACAGACCGAGGTAGCCCAGCTGCCCACCCGTATCGCTATCTCCCATGCAGACGGCTTGAGCGCTTATGACGCCAAAACGGGCAAAGTAATCGGCGAGGACAAGATGAATGCCTTCCTTCGTCTCAACGATGCCGGCGATAATCGCCACGTCATGGTCACTAAGGGCGATAGCTTCCTCACCTACGACACAGGCCGCATTACCAAGGGCCACGGCGATCACAACCACTACTACACCGCAGAGCCCTCGCTTGGCGACGCCCCTATCAAGGCCCCGCACGCCGGCCACGTGGTCCACCACGATGGCTTTACCGCACTGTTTTCAGATGGCGATGGCGTAGCACGGATTTACAAAACCGAAGACATGGGCAAAGACGATGCCCAGCCGGTCAATACCGTAGATACGGGGGCTGCACACCACGGCGTGGCCGTACCACTGAAGGATGGCTCGGTAGTTATCACCAAGGGAACCGAGGACGAGCGCCACACCATCCAGCATCTGGATAAGGAGGGCAAGGTCCTTACTGAAACCACCAAGTGCCCTGGCGTGCACGGTGAGGCCGCCGCTGGAAACGGCAATATTTTCTTCGGTTGCGAGGATGGCCCTGTAGTCTTCGATGGCACAAAGTTCCACAAGGTGGACGCCTCCGCCTATGCCGGAGCAGGCGGATACCAGCGCTCCGGCAATGCTGCCGGTTCGGAGGAATCCGATGTCATTCTGGCCGATAATAAGACCGACAAGGATGCAGAGCTCGAACGCCCCACCTCCGTGGCCCTGGTGAATGCCAAGGATTTTTCCGCCAAGAAGGTTGAGCTCGATGCTTCCTACTGGTTCCGCTCCCTAGCCCGCGGCCCGCTGGGCGAGGCGCTGGTGCTCACCACCGACGGCAAACTCAACATCATCGACCCAGATTCCGGCGAAATCACTTCGCAGATCGATGCCATTTCCAGGTGGAAAGAAAATAAGGAGTGGCAGCAGCCGGGGCCCATCCTGCAGGCTGCCGATGGCTACGCCTTTATTACCGACGCCCAGAAGAAGCAGCTCGTGGTCATCGACCTCCTCCAAGAAAAGGAAGTTAACCGCTTCGACCTCGACATCGAGCCCACCGAGATGACGGTGCTCTAGCTACAGCACCACGGCGCCGCTAGCGGGACCATGGGTAGCCACACCCTTGGTGCCGGGAATTTCCACCGTCACTTGGGAGACCACTTCCCTAGCTTCTTCTGCCCCAACACAGAGGAAGGCACAGGTCGGACCGCTGCCGGAGACGATGCCCGCAAGTGCCCCAGCGGCCACACCCGCCTCCAGCGTCTTGCGCAGGTCCGGGCGCAGGGAAAGCGCCGCCGGCTGCAAGTCATTGTGCAAGTGCTGTGCCACCCGGTGCGGGTCGCCCGAGATAAGCGCCTGCGATACTGCCGCAGTATCCATGTGCGGCGCGCCGCCGCGACCCTTTTCTCGCATTTCATCCAGTTTGTGAAAGACCTGCGGGGTAGATAGCCCGCGATCCGAAGCGATGAGCGCCCAGTGGTAGGTGCCGCGCGCCATCATCGGGGTAAGCTGCTCGCCACGCCCCGTACCAAGCGCGGTGCCACCCAACAGGGTAAAGGGAACATCCGAGCCCAGCGCCGCGCCTAGCGCGTCCAAGATCGGCCCACCCACCGAGTCGATGTTGTAGTAGCCGCCATAGCAGCGCTCGGCTAAGCGCAGCGCGGCGGCCGCATCAGCAGAGCCGCCCGCCATGCCTCCGGCGGTAGGGATGGCTTTGTGGATTTCCAGCGCTACCTCCGGCAGCGCCTTCGGTCCATGGGTGGTGTATAGGTACTGCATGATGCGGTTAACCGCGGTCCACGCCAAGTTTGTGTAGTCCTCCGGCACACCCTGTGCATGAGGGCCCGTGACCTTTAATCCTTGAATGCGCGGCTTATCCACCTCGGGATGACCCAAGTCCGTGAGTGTCACGGTGTCATGCAGCTCCAAAGACTGAAAGACGCTGGCGAGCTCATGGAACCCATCCTCGCGCGGTTCCTCCACGCCGAGGTGGATATTGACCTTGGAGTGAGCGCGCGCGGTATAGACGAATGGATCGCTATCTAGTGGTGCACTCATTTAGATTCCTGCCAATCGTACGAAGTCCTCCACGGCGAGCTTTTCACCGCGCTGCTTCGGATCGATATCCGCCGCTCGCAGGGCTTCCTCGGCGGCGGCACCCGAACCAAAGTGGCCGGACAATGCCGCGCGCAGGGTCTTGCGGCGTTGGGCAAAGGCGGCGTCGATAACCGGCCAGACCTTAGCCCGCGACTCATCGGTGACCGGCCAAGGAGCATCTTCAAAGACCTCGATGCGCACCAGCCCAGACTCAATATTGGGCGCGGGCCAAAAGACGTTCTTGCCAATCGTGCCAGCCTTGGAGACCTTGCCATAAAAGCCCGCCTTGACCGAGGGCACGCCATAAACCTTGCTGCCCGGCTGGGCCGCGAGACGGTCCGCCACCTCGAGCTGGACCATCACCAGCACGCGGCGAATGGAGGGAAATGTCTCCAGCAAGTGCAGCAGAACCGGTACAGCGACGTTATACGGCAAGTTGGCCACGAGGGCAGTCGGCTCCGTGACGTCAGAATCCGTCACGCGCAACGCGTCCTTTTCCACTACGCGCAGGCGGTGTGCATACTCAGAGGCACGCTCGTCCACGGTATCGGGCAGCTGGGCGGCCAAACGGGAATCGATTTCCACCGCGGTGACCTCCCCCACGGCCTCAACCAAGCCAAGGGTCAGCGATCCCAAGCCAGGACCGACCTCGAGGACGCAATCTGTGGGATCCAGCTCCGCCGCGGCGACGATGCGCCGGATGGTATTCGGGTCATGCAGAAAGTTCTGCCCCAGCTTCTTCGTGGGCACGATGTCGAGCTTCTCCGCGAGGGCGCGGATCTCTACAGGACCCAAAAGCGCGGCGCCGGTGGAATTAGTCATGCCTTCTAACTTAGTAGAAGAGACAAAAAGGCCGCACACCACAGTGGGTGTGCGGCCAAGAAGCGCTACGGTTTAACGCAGGCCCAGCTTGGAAGTACATGCCGGCCATGCGCCCCAGCCCTGCGCTGCCTGCACCTTTTCTGCCACGGCAATCTGCTGCTCGCGGGAAGCCTGCCATGCCTCCGGTGCGTACTCGGTGCCGCCGAATGCTGCCCAGGTGGATGGGGTGAACTGCAGGCCGCCGGAGAAGCCGTTGCCGGTATTAATAGCCCAGTTACCGGTGGCCTCACACTGTGCAATGGAATCCCAGACGGAGCCATCGGCCACCGCCGGAGCAGCAGCACCGGAGTTGCCGCCCTCCTTCGGCTTTTCTTCCTCAGCCTTCTTGGTGCCGCGAGCGATGGTGGCGGCCTTAGGCTCGACGGTTACCTTTTCCTTGATGACGTCATTGGATTCCTTAGCGCCGTCCTTCATTACCAGCTTGTGGGTAATGACGCGCTTGCCCTTAACGCCTTCCTCGCGGACCTCTTCGGTGCCCTCTTCCAGCTCCGGGTCATCAACGTAATTAGGCTCGGCGTCAAACTCTTCTTCCGAGTCATAAACGGTGGTAGATACCTGGTCCACCTTGATGGACATACCCTCGGTAACCTTGGTCTCCTTGGACGGGAAGACGCGGTCATCGTCATCAACGTCGATATTGCGGGCCTTGAGAACGTCCTCAACGGTCTTAGCGGCAATCTTGGTGTAGGTTACCTTGCCGCCATCATTAATCTTGACGATCTTCGGGGACACAACCTCAAGGTCCATGCCCTCTTCCAGCTGGGCGTCCTCGTCCACGTCAGCATCACCGGACTTCACAGAAGCACCCTTGACCACGCCGCTGAGGTTACCCAGCAGGTCAGAAACGGTGAGGTCGGTGGTGGACAGCTGCTGCTGCACGCCATCGATGGTCACGGCTACTGGCTTGGCGGTGCGCACAGAGATCTCATCGCCATCACCCACGGACTCGGACGGGGCTGGGGAGACGATGTCCTCCTCGCCTACCTGCACGCCGGCTGCCTCCAGCGCGCCATCGACATCCTTGGCAAAGGTAGCCAACTCCACCTTGTCGCCGTTGATGTCCACGGTGACATCTTTTTGTGCTGCAACGGCTACGACACCGCCGACGGCTAGGGTGCCCAATACACCACCCGTTGCCAGGCGCAGTGGCAGCGAGCGAGAGTTATTGATGCGCTTGATCTGATGAGGTGACATGCTGAATGAATCTCCGGTAGTGCAGGTTTCAACAATTACAAGAGTTTAGGCCAGCAAAGTTGTCCACGCAGGCGTTTGCTTTACTGAGAGCCGCTGCTGCCGCACCAAGGGTGGCGCTGCAGGATCCTAAAACCTAAACGAACGATTAATAACAATACGATAACAGCCCCACAAAGTCGAGGACTAATCCACCACACGCCTCACTGGACACACAACCGCCACACCAAACACCCCCGCCACCTCTGACCAGCGGGTTTTATTTTTGTGAAAACCGTCACCTAGGCGTTAGCGCAGGCCGTAGACACGATCAAAAGTGTCATTTACCTCCGCCGCTAGCGCTTGCACCGTCTGGTGGCGCACGCGAGCGATGCATTCATATGTGCGCCCGATAAGAGCCGGTTCATTGCGCTGGCCCCGGTAGGGCTCTGGCGTCATATATGGCGCATCGGTTTCCACCAATAACTGGCCGGCCGGCGCCTTCGCCGCCGCCTGCCGCAGCTCGACGTTGCGCTTGAAGGTGACGTTACCGGCAAAGGACAATACGTAGCCGCGCTCCAAGGCCTCCTCTGCCACTTTCAGCGGCGAGGAAAAGCAGTGCAGCATAACGGTGTCGGGCGCGGGGGCGTCGGCAAGAATGCGCAGCAGGTTCGCATCCGCCTCGCGGTTGTGAATCATCAGCGTCTTGCCATGGCGCACCGCAAGGTCAATATGCCAGCGCAGGGATTCCTCCTGCTGGGCCATGGTCGCGGTGGTCTCCGGTTCGTGCTGCACCCAGTAGGCATCGAGGCCGGTCTCTCCCACTGCTACGCAGCGCGGATCCGCCACCATCTCCTCCAGTGCCACCTTGGTAGGTGCATCCAACTCGTTGGCGCGCACTGGGTGGATGGCACAGGCGGCATAAACATCCGGAAAGGAATGTGCAGTAGCCAGCGCCGCTGCCGATTCACGGCGGTCATCACCCACCGTCACCATGCGGCTAATACCGGCGGTGCGCGCGCGATTGACCAGCACCTCATCGGTGTCCTTGTGTGAGAAAAGATGCGTGTGCGCATCGATGAGGCCACTTAGGCCCGGTGCCGGAACGGGAGTGGAACGTCGCTTCTTTTTAGCCATGTAGGCAATTGTAATATTGGCTGCCATGTTGATCAGACCCGCTGGCCTTGCGGATATGCCCGCCATGACCGAGACCCTCAACTGGGCCATCGAGCACACCGATGTTATTTTCCGCGCTACCCCGGCTAACATCGCAGAGCGCGAGGCCTACCTGCGCCACATCTGGGAAGAGGGCTGCCCGTGCTTCATCGCGGAGTCCGATTCTGGCACCTACCTGGGGTGGGCGCTCTACCATCCTTACCGCGATCCGCAGGTGTGGACGGGCTGTTATGAGACCACCATCTATCTCTCCCCTGCCGCTCAGGGCCAGGGCGTGGGAACCGCGTTGCTTGGCGCCTTGGTAGATGCGGCCCGCGCCGATACAAAGGTTCATTCCCTGCTCGCCCTCATCGTCTCCACCAATACGGCATCGCTAAAGTTGCATGAAAAGTTCGGGTTTGAAAACGTGGGTACTCTTAAAGAGGTTTGCTACAAGTTCGATCACTGGTTGAGCCTCACCCACCTACAATTTCTGGTGTAAAGGAATTTCTATGCATATCCGTCCTGCTGAGCTTGCCGACGCCCCCGCACTCACCGCTATCTACAACGCCGGCTCCGCAGCGAAACCCGCCGCTAACCTGGTCACGTGGCAAGAAGATGTGTCTGACCGCGAAGAGTGGCTCAAGGAGATGTTTAAGGCCGGCTCCCCAGTCTTCGTAGCCGTGCACGATGATGAAGTCATTGGCTGGGCGGCCTACTTCCAGTTCGTAACCCCCGCCATCTATTACGGCACCGTGGAAGATTCCGTCTACATTGCGCACTCCGCTCAGGGTAAAGGCGTGGGCTCCGAGCTTCTCGACGCCCTCATGGACGTCGCCGCCGACGACGCCTACGTGCAGACGATGATCACCTATATCGTCGATACCAACGAGAGTTCTATCGCCCTGCACAAGAAGTTCGGCTTCACCGAGACCGGCCGCATGCCGAATATCCATACCAAGGATGGCGTCCGCCTCGGCTTGGTGCATCTCCAGCGCGATTTCGAGCGCTAAACCCGCAACCACCCTTCCCGGCAAGGATTCGGGTATTTCGTACTCTTTCTTTCTAGTCCGGAATACAGAAACGGCCGCGTTATGCCCTTTTCTTCGCCGAAAAGGGGACCATAACGCGGCCGTTTTAGGTGCTGTTACTTAGTAACGGGCGCCCACTCGGGGCCGGTCTCGCCCAGCTCTGGGTCGAGCTTAGAGATGAGTGGCTTCGGCTTTGCCAAGGCGGTGCCCGGCTCTACCTGGATGCGCTCCCACTTTGCCTGCTGCTGGGTGTAGTCGCCCATGATAACCGGATACTCGTGGCCCTCTGGCGGCAAGCCAGCACCAACGAGCTCCACGGGGATATCATCCTTGACATCGTGGACCTCTGGCTGGGCTGCCCACACGCCGCTACGACCCAAGGTTTCATGGACCTTCTGCGCGGTAAACGGCAGGTACGGCGTGAGCATGACATTGCAGTCAGAAACCACCTGGAGAGCAGTCCACAGCACGGTAGCCAGACGCTCGCGCTGGGCCTCATCCTTGGCCAACTTCCATGGTTCTTGGTCTGCAATATAAGCGTTGGCTTCGCCGACGACGTGCATGATCGCGGTAATCGCCTGCTTGAACTTGGACTGTTCCAACAAAGAACCGGCGGTCTCGAAGGTCTCTTCCGCCAGCTGCAAGATCTCCTTATCCTTTTCTTCCAGCGCTGCTGGTGCCGGAACCTCACCGAAGTTCTTAAACGCCATAGAAACAGTGCGGTTGACCAGGTTGCCCCAGCCATTGGCCAGCTCATTATTGATACGGCGCACGAACTCATCCCAGGTGAAGTCCGTGTCATTGTTTTCCGGACCGGCCACGGCGATGAAGTAGCGCAGGGCATCTGGGCCAAACTCCGCCAAGAAATCCTTGACATAGATGACAACGCCCTTGGACGAGGAGAACTTGGAGCCAGACATGGTCAAGTACTCAGAGGAGACAATTTCCGTAGGCAGGTTCAACTCGCCGTACTGGTGGAGTTCACCGCCCTTGTTGCCCTTGCCGGCATAGCCCAGAAGCTCGGCCGGCCAGATCTGGGAGTGGAAGGTGATGTTGTCCTTGCCTTGGAAGTAATAGTGGCGGGCCTCCGGGTTCTGCCAGAAGTCCTTCCACGCCTCCGGCTGACCAGTGCGGTATGCCCACTCGATGGAGGAAGACAGGTAACCGATGACCGCATCGAACCACACGTAGAGCTTCTTAGCGTTATTGTCCTGCCAGCCCTCAACGGGGATCGGAATGCCCCAGTCAATATCGCGCGTCATGGTGCGCGGGCGCATATCCTCCAGCAGGTTCAGGGAGAACTTCAAGACGTTCGGGCGCCAGTCCTCACGGGTGGAAAGCCACTTTTGCAGCTCCTCCTTGATGGAGGGCAGATCCAGCAGGAAGTGCTCGGTTTCAATGAACTTTGGGGTCTCGCCGTTGATCTTGGATACGGGGTTGATCAGGTCCACCGGGTCGAGCTGGTTGCCACACTCATCGCACTGGTCACCGCGGGCGCCGTCCGCGCCGCAGATGGGGCAAGTGCCCTCAATGTAGCGGTCCGGCAGGGTGCGTCCGGTAGACGGCGAAATAGCACCCTGGGTGGTCTCTTTGAGCATGTAGCCATTGGCATACAGGCCCTTGAAGAGTTCCTGTACCACGGAGTAGTGGTTACGAGTGGTGGTACGGGTAAAAAGATCGTAGGACAGGCCGAGGTTGGCTAGGTCAGTGACGATCTGGCGGTTGTAGCGGTCTGCGAGCTCGCGAACGGACACGCCTTCTTTGTCCGCTTGAACCAGTAGCGGAGTGCCGTGCTCGTCCGTACCGGAGACCATGAGTACGTTGCGGCCACGCATTCGCTGGAAACGTGCAAAGACGTCAGAAGGAACACCAAAGCCGGCCACATGACCGATGTGGCGCGGGCCGTTGGCATAGGGCCAGGCAACATTTACTACTACAGACTCAGTCATGGGTTCTACTGTATCGAAGCCGGCTCCTGCCCACACGATTAGGGCAGACATTTACTCCGCAGGTGAACCGCTTTTTCAGAACAAAGCGCCCACCGCTTCCCCACTGCTGAGGAAACGATGGGCGCTATGAAAGCAAACCGCAAAGGGCGCAAATTACTTGCGCTTCATCGGGCGCTTGAGACGCTCGTTGCGGCGCTTCTTAAGTACCTGCGTGCGCTGGTACTCGCGGTGCAAGCGGCGCTCGCGGGCCATCTTGCGCTGGAACTGCTGTGCCTCGCGGTACTCGAGGTAAATAATATCCTCGCTCAGAGCCTTGTAGATGGCGAACATCAGGCCTACGACAATGAACAGGAACGGCAGTGCAGCAACGATGGTGACGTTCTGCAGGTTAGACAGCGCGTCCTCATTAGCCAGGAGCAGGGTCAGGCCTACCAAGGCAGTCAGTGCGCCCCATGCCGCGGATAGCCACGGCTTAGCGGTAGAAGCACCATTTTGGGACATGGAGCCCATCACCGTGGAGGCGGAGTCCGCAGAGGTGATGAAGAAGGTAGCCAGAAGGACCGCCGCAACAATACCGGCAACGAAGCCGCCGGGCATGGACTGCAACAGATTAAACAGCTCTTCCTCAGCAGACTCGCCGGTAATGGATTCGCCGTTTTGCTCCATGTGGATAGCGGTGCCGCCGAAGATAGCGAACCACAGGGTGGATACGCCAGCTGGAATAAGCAGTACGCCGAGGCAGAACTCGCGGACGGAACGGCCACGGGAGATGCGTGCCAGGAACATGCCCACGAATGGGGACCAGGAAACCCACCATGCCCAGTAGAAGATGGTGTAGCCGGACAGCCACTCACCGGCGGTGCCGTTTTCGGACTCGGCCGTGCGGCCGATCATCTCGGTGAAGTAGTTGAGGTAGTTACCAATGGAGCCAGGAATCTGGTTGAGGATGGTAACGGTCGGGCCCAAGATGAACACGAAGATCGCCAGCACTGCGGCAAGGACCATATTCGCATTGGAAATGTACTGAATGCCCTTGCCCACACCGGACATCGCGGACAGGAGGAATGCGAGGGTAAGAACCAGCACGATGCCGATAACCACGGAATTGGTGGGGTTATCGATGATGCCGGATGCCTTCAAGCCGGCCTGAATCTGCAGGGCCCCCAGGCCTAGGGAGCAGGCGGTACCGAAGACGGTGGCGAAGATGGACAGGATATCGATGAACTTGCCCACCGCACCGTTGGCGTTACGCTCGCCGATGAGCGGCACGAAGGCCTGGCTCAATAGCTGCTTGCGACCAATGCGGAAGGTGGAGTACGCGATGGCCAAGCCAACGATGGCGTACACCGCCCAGGGGTGCAGCGTCCAGTGGAACATGGCATAGGCCATGGACGATCCAACGTTGCCAGTGCCCTCGCCCGGGGTGCCGTCACGGTAGTTAGCCAGCGGCTCGGAAGCGCCGTAGAACATCAGGCCAATGCCCATGCCGGCGGCGAACATCATGGCAATCCACGATGGCGTGGAAAATTCCGGCTCCTCATTAATGCGGCCCAACTTGATGGAGCCGAACTTGGAGGCGGCAATAAAGACAACGAACACCACGAAGACGGTGCCGAAGAGGATATAGGCCCAACCGAAGTTGTCCACGACCCAGGTCAGGGCCGAAGAGGAAAAGTTGGCAAAGTTGTCCGGGGCGGCTAGGCCCCACACAACGATCGCGGCGACCAGAACACCGGCGATGCCGACGATGGACCAATCGATTGGCATATTGTCACGATCGGCCGCGATTTCCACCTCAGGATCGTCATAGCGCTCCGGGTGGAAGCCATCGGAGTGAATCATATCCTGAAGCTGGCCGGTGGCAGATTGTGCGTCCAGCTGTTCGTCTACAGTCTGATAATTCTCAATAGGCTGCCCGCTCGAAGAAGCAGAGGCCGGCTGCGCCTGTGCGCCGACCGGTTCCTTTCCTTCTTCTGGCACGCCTGTGCCCATATTTTCCGAGTTCGTCATGAGCTATACAGTGGTGCGGAACTACTCAATTATCAAACGAAGCGCGTAGAAACTTCGCTGCTCAACGCCGTTTCCCAGGGATTTTCCACAATAATTTGAAAGGTTTTTACGCTTTATTTCCCCATGTAAATACCACTTTAAGCCGCCCACACGCCCGAGGACGATAACAATTCAATTACAAATCCCCCGTTAGTGAAGCCGTCTACGCGTGCTACGGGGTGTGACGTAATCGAATAAGCGGTGGGGACTAGTCCTTGCGAGCTGCCAAAGCGGCATCATAAAGATCGCGATTAGAAACCTCGGTGCCTTTGGCTACCTGCTTGCACGCGTCCTTCAGTCGCATCCCCGCGTCCGCTAGCTCGAGCGCCTTGGGCACCAAGTCTACAGCGGTAGCGGCAGCGGCAGTACCGCCCTCAATCACCACGGTGATCTCTCCCCGAGCACCGTCTACTGCCCACTCGGCTAGCTCGCCCAGATTGCCACGGCGGATTTCCTCATAGGTCTTGGTCAGCTCTCGGCACACCGCGGCCGGGCGGTCGGCGCCGAGAATTTCCGCTGCCTCGGCCAAGGTTTCGGCTACGCGGTGAGGAGATTCGAAGAAGACGATAGCTCGCTTTTCGTTGCGCAGTGACTCCAGCCACGCCTTGCGGGGACCGGGTTTGCGGGGTGGAAAGGCGTCGAAAAGGAAATGCCCCACGCCCAGGCCCGAAAGCGCCAGGGCCGTCGGCACGGCAGAAGGGCCAGGAAAACAGGTCACGGGGATATCGCGCTCGGCTGCCGCGGCCACAAGGGACAGGCCCGGATCCGAAATAATGGGCATGCCGGCATCGGTGACGACGAGAACGGTGCCTGACGCGGCGGCGTCGATAAGCTGCTGGGCTCGGTCCTTTTCATTGTGATCAAAATTGGACACCACCCGCCCGGAAATCTCGATCCCTAAAGCCTGGGCCAGATTGCGTACGCGCCGCGTATCTTCGGCCGCGATGACGTCCGCATGCTGCAAAGCATGCATTAAACGCGCGGAGGCATCTCCTACGTTTCCCAGCGGCGTGGCGGCGAGGATTACCCCGCGCGGTAGTGGATCCAGACCTAAAGCAGACATACTTCTAGCATTCCATACTCTTTAATGCGCGGTTGCGCTACGTTGTCGCCTAGACTCAACCAAGTGACTATTGCTACCGCTGCCCCATCGCGCACCACGCACGACACCGTGGCTCCGCCAGCACCCCGCGCCTATGCGTGGGGCAAGGCTGACTGGATAAGCACTAGCGTCGTCGGCGTCCTTGCGCTCATTACCCGCTTTATCGGACTTACCGCGCCCGTTTCCAAGGGCACGCCCGTCTTTGATGAGAAGCACTACGTTCCCCAAGCCTGGGACATGGTGCGAAGCTGGGATAACCTTTTTATCGGCGGTATCGAAACCAACCCCGGCTATGGTCTAGTGGTACACCCACCGCTGGGTAAGCAGATCGTGGCACTAGCCGAGTGGGTCTTTGGTTATTCCCCTTTGGGCTGGCGTTTTATGACGGCCCTCTTCGGAGCAGCCACCGTGCTCTTGACGATGTCCCTGGCCCGCCGGGTCTCCTTATCCTGGCAGGTAGCAACCCTAGCCGGTCTCATCGCCGTATTTGATGGCGTGCTCTTGGTCTCCTCCAAGTTCGGCATGCTGGATATCTTCCAAGTCTTTTTCGTTGTAGCCGCCGCCTGGGCGCTCGCCCGCGATCATAATCAGATGCGCGAGCGCCTCCACAACGCGTTTTTGAAGGACCGGATGGGCTCTTCCGCCTTCGGCCCGCGCTTTGGATTCCGCTGGTGGCGCCTCCTCGCAGGTGTCTGCCTTGGTCTTTCCCTGGGCGTGAAGTGGTCCGGCCTGTACTTCATCATGTTCTTTGGCCTAATGTCCGTCTTCAGCGACCTTGCCCTGCGCAAGCGCTATGGGGTGCGCCGCTATATCCTCGGTACACTGGTGCGCGATACCCCTGCTGCCCTGGCCTCCCTTGTGCTCGTGCCGGTACTGCTCTACGCCTGGACGTGGCGGGCTTGGTTTTCCTCCGAAACCGCCGTGTACCGCCATGCCAAGGTGGATGGCACCATCGAGGATGGATCGTGGCTGATGCACCTGCCCGATTCTTTGGCCGGCTGGTTCTACTACCATTCCTCTGTCTTGGAATTCCATGCCAGCCTTACCTCCTCCGGCGGCCACCATCACCCGTGGGATTCCAAGCCCTGGGCCTGGCTCGTTGGTGCCCGCCCTATTTTGTACTACTCCTCCACAGACCTGCAGTGCGGTGATGGCAGTAACGAATGCCGCAAGATGCTCTATCTCTTTGGCACCCCGGCCATCTGGTGGCTGGTCATCCCGGCCGTGTTGTGGGGACTGTGGTCACTCATTATTCGGCGCAACCGTGCCTTCCTTATCCCTTTGGTGGGCTTTGCGGCAGGCTTCTTGCCTTGGCTCGCGGCTTTTGACCGCCAGATGTACTTCTTCTACGCCACCGCTTTTATCCCCTTTGTCATCGTGCTTATTGCGTTAGCTTTAGGCCAGCTCATCGGGCATGGCAAGCCTGTGCGGTGGGGATGGTTGAAGAGCTTGGCCGGCGGCCCTGTACGTTGGGGTACCATCGCCGCCGTACTCTACCTAGCCCTGGTAGTGGCGATGTTCTTCTACTTCTCTCCCATTTTGTACGGCTACAAGATTCCAGATTCCTGGTACCACTCCATGATGTGGCTGCCGAGCTGGACCTAACCGCGCCTGAATGAAGTTTATTGCGGCTGTGCATTAAGGGACTTCCACCACGCGCGCACGAGGTAGCCCTTTTCTGCCGCCCAGGCCCACGCCAGGCTAAGAGTTGCCAGCGCGGTGGCGATGAGGAAATACACCTGCTCAATGGTAACGGTACCCAGCGCTATATCGCGCATTCCAAAGCCGAAGAGGAAGGCAAACATCGTGGCCGATACCGGAAGCAGGCCGGTGACCGCTGCGGGGCGCCAGGCGCTGAAGAATAGGCCGCAGGCCATGCCAAAGCGTACTGCCGCGCCCTCCATCAGCAGGTTGGCTCGCTCCGGATCCGCAGTGGGATCTAGAACTTTTCCTTCCGCGCCCAACGGTACGAGCCCGGAGGCGTGCACGATGAGCACCACTGCCCAGATCGCAAAGATGGCCCCCATAAGCACCATTGCGGCACGCGCAACCGTGAGGTTGGCTTGGCGAGCGCTCGCGGTACGTCGCCATTCCGGCTCCACGCCGGCCAAGATGACATCAGAAAGATCCGTGGGCGGAGCCATGCCGGAATCCACGGGCTCCACAAAGCTCAATGAACGCGATAGCGCGGCCGCCTTGTCACGGAAAGCGCGGCATTCGGCGCAGCTTTCCAGGTGAGTATCAATGACGTCCTGGGACAGATCGGAGTGCTCTCCATCCATGTGCGCGGAGATAGCCGCTTGGACCTGACTATGCGTCAACATTGCTGAGCACCCCGTCCATGCTGGCTCTACCGGAGCCAAAAATTACGATCATCAGCAGGGATAACAGCAATACCAGTGGGTATTCGATTCCACCATCGGCAGCAAATAGACCGTGGCCCAGGTGCACGAAATACAGGGCACACCCCATGAGCAATGCGAGTGCCCCGGCGACAAAAGTGGTAAGCAGACCAACGACGAGAAACGCACCGCCGGCCATCTCTCCTAGGGCGGCGATATAGCCAGAAAGCTGTGGCTGCGGCACCCCCAGGGCGGAAAATTGCCCCACGGTTTCATCCATGCCAGTCATAAACATCTTGTCCACGCCGTGTGCGATAAAGATTAATCCGAGGACCGCTCGAAAAATTAGCAGTGCGGCATCGCGTACGGCAGGTCTATTCATGCTGAACAGATTACCCTGAACCCCTCACCCGATGCGAAGGCAATGGACTACACCCATGCTCCTGGGAAAATCGCCCTTTGGTGGGGGAAGGAACGCAATACTGCGGCACGGGCTGTTTCAATGGGAACCACGCACAAAAGATAAAAGGAGAACACCATGAGCGAACCAACCACGCAGTCCGAAGAGCGAACCACCTTGGTCTATGACGATGATGGCCTGGGCCGCCCGCCTTGGGCGATGTCCTCGCCGATGTTAAAGGAGTACTACGACACCGAATGGGGCCTGCCCATTTTCGATGAAGCTGGACTCTACGAGCGCTTGAGCCTCGAATCTTTCCAGTCCGGCCTGTCCTGGGCGGTGGTGCTCAAGAAGCGCGAAGCCTTCCGTGCGGCCTTTTGCAACTTCGATCCGGACAAGGTCGCCCAATTCGGCGAGGCAGACGTGGAGCGTTTGCTTGGCGACGCCTCCATTATCCGCAACGAAACCAAAATCCGCGCCGCGATTAATAACGCCAAGGCGACCATCGCTCTGCGCGAGGAAGGCGGGCTGGCGGAGTTCATTTGGGCCTACCAACCTCCGGAAAACCTCTACCCCACCGTGATGGAGGATATTCCGAAAAAGAGCTACGAGTCCAAGCTCATGTCCCGCGAGCTCAAGAAGAAGGGGTTTCGCTTCGTTGGCCCGGTTACCTGTTTCGCCCTCATGGAAGCCATCGGGATGATTGATACGCACCTCATCGGCTCTCATCGCCGCGGTACCTCCGGGGTGTGGCTGGAGGGTGGCGTGCCGAATTATGGCCTAGCGCAGGAATACAACGCGCTCGCGAACTCGCAGACAGCGAGCGCCGACGAGCTCCACGGCGCTGCTAGCTAGGCCGCCACACGCGCTTATCCAGCGCGGCGGGCCGCTAGGTCATCGCGGCGACCGTAGCCATCCGGCCCGGCGTGCGGGCCGTCAAAGTCGCCGTCCTCACCATCGCTATAGCTCAGCGGAAGATGCACGAAGTCCGGACTCTCATCGTCGATTTCCACGACCACGGCGCCTGGGCGGCGCAGATTGCGCGGAATCTTCAGCTCTTCATCCTCGGCGTTGCGCACGCCCAAACGGGCGCGGCGCAGGTGGCGCACACGGCGGCGCATCAGTGCCTGTTCCTGGCGGACCTGAGAGCGAAGGGCGATCAAGTAGGCCACGGTGAGCACACCGGCGACCGCAGCCAACCACCAAGTCCAGCCACCAACTACGATGCCGAGGGCCACCGTGAGCACCACAGCCACGGCCAGCCCCAGCAGGGTGCGCTGACGTCGCTGGTAGCGCGTTGCAGACTTTTCCTTTTCCGCTACCGGATCCCAGCCACCGCGGCCCAAACGACGCTGGGCAAATTCGACCTCGTCCTCAGACAGGTCGGTATCCAAGCCGGCTTCGTCTGCTTCCGTGGCCGCTTCTAGTTTCTCGGACCCCTTGGCCTCGGACACATCATCCGCGCCGGCAGGCTCTACGGAGTCACTCTCCCTGACCTCGGCCTTGTCTACGGCGCCCGGATACATGAGGTCTACCGGCGAGGTATAGGTTTCGTCGTAGGTATAAGCATCGCTCGCCACGCTAGAGACAGCTGGGGCGCTAAAGACCTCAGCCTCGGCGGCGGCAACTTCGGCGGCATCGTTCTTCGAGGCCTTGTCCGCGGCGTCGTCCTCGTCCTCCAGGAGCACGTCATCGACATCGTCTGCCTCTGCGGTGTTGGCTTCCTTGTCCGCATCAGCCTGCTGGGAGGCAGGAACCGCAGCTGCCTGTGGCTCGACTGCAGACTCGTCTTGTTCTGCAATCGCTTCTTCCACCAATTCGCCGTCGATGGTCTCTGCCTGCTGCGTGGATTCTTCACCAGCGGTGGAGGCGGAAGCGCCAGTAAACGCTCGGCTACCGCTGCCGAAGGGCTGGGACTTGGCCCGGCGTGCGGCACCGGCAATCGTTACGGAGCGCGACGAGGGCTTGGTGGTCTCGGCATCGGATTCACTGTTGGCAGCGTCTGCAGCCTCGACGACTTCGTAGTCCGCCTCCTCCTCATCGTCCCGACGGTGGACGTCTTCAGCGCGCAGGCGCGGACGACGCCGGCCAGCGACCTTGCCGGAATCTCCTTCAAAGAGGACCCGGGTATCTTCAA
The DNA here is from genome assembly GCF_030229435.2 of Corynebacterium sp. MSK122. Lineage (NCBI taxonomy): Bacteria > Bacillati > Actinomycetota > Actinomycetes > Mycobacteriales > Corynebacteriaceae > Corynebacterium > Corynebacterium sp. MSK122. Next base: position 61,111 of record NZ_JASPHV020000007.1, read on the forward strand.
AGGCCTCACCGGTATGGCTCATTGGGCGATTATTCCTACCCAATAACCACGGTGCGAGCACGAAGAGCCACACCACGATGATCGCGATAATCGGCACAGCTGTCGACACGAAAAGGACCTTCCCCTTGGATACAGATGATTACTCCACCTTAAACGGTGAAACCGCACCGTAGCACCCCAAATTCGCACAAATTACAATGTTGTTACTTATGTGAAAATTGAGGTGGTAATCCCAGCGGTTAGGCCGCTATTTCACGCCAGTCGTCCAGCTTGACGCAGGCGCTCCACCGCCGTAGAGGCAAAGTCTTCTTTCACCAACGCCACGTAGTGGTGGTCCTGCCACGCGCCGTCGATATGTAGATTGCGCCGCAAATACCCCTCATGCCGGAAGCCATTGGCGGCCAAGACGCGACCCGAGGCCGGGTTGTGCTCCAGATAGGTGGCAGTCACGCGGTGCAAACCCACCCGTCCAAAGGCATGGTCCACGCCCAAGGCGGTGGCGGCCGTAGCCACCCCGGCGCCGTGAACCGCGGAATATACCCAGTAGCCAATCCAGCAATCGCGAATGCTGCCATGCTGAATGTTTCCCAGGGTTACCTGCCCTGCGAATTTCCCCTCCACCTCAATGACAAGCGGGATCACCAGCGCCTCACGCGCGGCGGTGCGCAGGTACATCAGGTGATTCCACCACGCCTGCTGACTATGCGCCGCCGCCCACGGTGCGGCTTGGGTCGGCTCAACCGGACGGAGGAAGCTTTCATCGTCGATGCGCTGACGCCGCCACTCATGGCCGTCGGAACGCAGCAGGGGGCGCAAACGCATCCGCGCCCCCGAGGGAAAGACAGAAGAGGAGGGAAGCTGGACAAAAGGAGTAGATTCCGGCCACCCCGGATGCATGTCATCGGTGGGGCCGGTAGCAGGATGGCGAAACCTATCCGCCGCGTTGCCGAAAGGATCGAGCATTAGCTGCGCTGGGTCAAAAACAACACATCAACTACATCGCCTGGGCGGATTTCTGTGACCTCTTCCGGCACGCGAATCATGGCGTTGGCCTCCGAAAGGCCCGCCAAGAGGTGTGCCGGAGCACCTGCGGCACCGCCGAGGCCTTCCACCAAGTAGTCCGCGGTTTCGGCGTCGCGCATCAGGCGAGCGCGGATGAAGCCGCGCCGGCCGGGGCGAGAATCGATGTGGTTCAACGCGCGGGCACGCACCACACGGCGGTGCGCATTCCGCTTGCCCAGTGCCAAGCGGATAAGCGGGCGGATATACACCTCAAAGACCACAAGCGCGGACAGCGGATTGGACGGCAGCAAGAAAGTAGGAATGCGCTCCTCGCCCATCAGCCCAAAACCTTGGACGGAGCCGGGGTGCATGGCCACGCGCGAGGTATCAATATCACCAAGGTCGTCGAGAATCTCGCGGATCGCTTCGGCACCAGCGCCACCCACCGCGCCGGAGATAACCAGCACCTCGCTGCGGGCAATGTGCTTTTCCAACGCTTCGCGGATACGACGCGGCTCGCCCTCGGCAATGCCCACGCGGTGTACCTCTGCCCCGGCTTCGCGGGCCGCGGCAGCCAAGGAATAGGAGTTCACGTCAAAGACCTGCCCCAGCGCCGGCTCTTGGTCCAAGTCAACCAACTCGCGGCCAAAGGAAATGATGGTAATACGCGGGCGCGGATACACCAGCACCTTTGAGCGGCCCACCGCGGCTAGAAGGCCAATCTGAGCTGGACCCAAGACGGTGCCGGAGGATACAGCGACATCGCCAGGCTGGATATCGTCGCCTACCCGGCGCACAAAGTCACCAGAGCGCACCGGGCGGTGGGCGGTAACGCGCTTGCGGCCGCGGTCGGTCCACTCGAGGGGAAGGACGGCGTCGGCAAGCGTGGGCAAAGGCGCACCCGTATAGACGCGCACCGCTTGCTTAGGTTGCAGGCGCAGCGACTGCTTGGAGCCAGCAGGAACCTCACCCACCACGGGCAAGGAACGCTCTACCTCCGGCTGCGGGGAATCCGCATCCTCTTCGCTCTCAGTGGACTGTTCTTCCTGGTCCTTGTGGCGGCGCACCCGCAGACCCCGCTCGCCTCCAATATCCACGGCGCGCACCGCATAGCCATCGATGGCCGCTTGCGGGAAGCCTGGCAGGGGTTGGTTAGCCTGTACCTGCTCGGCGCACATCAAACCCAGCGCGTTGGAAATACCGATGCGCACCGGCTCCGGCGTCGTCGCCGCATCCGTTACCAGCGCCAACTGGTCATCAACTGAACGCATAAGGTCTATGCCCGCCCTTTCTTCGCTTCCACGTCCTTAGCCACTAGGAAAATCCCTAGGCTAGGCCGTGTTCGTCCTCATACTCGGCGATGATGTGCTTAATCGCTTTATACAGCGTGGGGCCGTACTTTTCATCGCGCAGGCCAAAGTCCACGTTGGCGGGAATATAGCCGCCGGGATTGCCCAAATCATGGCGCTTTCCTTGGTGGACTACCACATGGACGGGCTCACCCTCCTCAATGAGGAGCTCGATGGCGTCAGTTAGCTGCAGCTCGCCACCCTTGCCCGGCTTAATGCGGCGCAGGGCATCAAAGATCTTGCGGTCCAAAAGGTAGCGGCCGGTGGCCACGAGGTTAGAAGGGGCATCCTCTACCGCCGGCTTTTCCACCATGCCCACGACCTTCTTCACGCCAGGGGCATCGGTATCTTCCACGTCGAAGACGCCGTAGTTGTAGGTCTGCTCGCGCGCAACCTCGAAAGCGCACAGCACGCTGCCACCCAATGCCGCGCGCACACGCGCCATATCGGCCATGACGGTGGCGGGCAGCACAATGTCATCGGGGAGCATGACGGCGAAGGAATCCTCGTCTTCCCCAAGGACCTCTTCAGCAAGGCCCACCGCGTGGCCCAAGCCCAGCGGCTTTTCCTGCTCCACCGCAACGGGGTGAATGAGCTGGTTGGCGCGCTTAACCTTGGCCACCTGCTCGTTCTTGCCGCGGGATTCAAGGGTCTCTACCAGCTCGGGAAAAGCCTCGAAGTGGCGCATGACTTCTTGCTTATCGGGCGCGGTAATCACCGCCAGGCGACGCGCACCTACAGAAGCTGCCTCCTCTGCGATGAGTTCGATGCCGGGAGTATCAACAACGGGCAGTAGTTCCTTGGGAACCGTTTTGGTGGCGGGCAAAAATCGGGTGCCCATACCTGCCGCTGGAACTACAACCGTGGTGATTCCGCGGGCGGAATCTTCGCGTTCTATAGCCATGCACAATAGCGTACAACGCCACATTATTTTCCCGTGCACCGCTACGCCGCGGGGTTATGATTTATTTATGACCTCTTCCATTACCGCCAAAAACGAGCTGCGGGCCCGCTTGGTCCAGGCCCGCCGCGAACTTTCCTCCGAGGACCACGATGCTTTTACCGCTGGCGTGCGTAAGCATCTCGAATCCGAGCTCACCGAGTCCATGACCGTGGCCGCCTACTGGCCTTTGGGCTCTGAGCCCGGTGGTGCGGACTTTGTGCCGTGGCTCAAGGCCCATGTTTCCCGCGTCCTCCTGCCAATTTCCGGCGAGAATGGCACGCTGACCTTTGCCGAATACCGCGGGAAGGAAGCCATGCACACCAGCCCATTGGGTTTGAATGAGCCCCAGGGCCCAAGCTTTGATAGCAGCGTGCTGGCCGAGTGCGATCTGGTGCTCGCCCCCGCCATGGCAGTAGATGCCAAGGGCAACCGCATGGGCAAGGGCGGCGGCTACTATGACCGCGCGCTAGAGCCGCTTCCCCACGGCAAGCCGCCGGTTTTCGCCATGGTCTACCCCTCCGAATTCCTAGACGAGCTGCCTACCGAGGACCATGACCGCAAGGTTGATGCCGCCGTCACCGCAGAGGGCATCACCCGCTTCTAGTTTTTAGAGTGCGGGAACCATGCGCGGTTTCGGGCAGTCTAAAAGAGTATGCCCACTTCGCGTATACCCCGCCTCGTTTCCACCCTTCGTACCCCTGGCCACCGCCGCGGCGTTGTAGTGCGCCGCGCCATTGCGGTGGCCCTTCTTATTGCCGCGCTGGCTTCGGCCTTGTCTGCGGCTAAGGAACTGCCGCGCGTTCCCGTCTTTAGCCGCGACCTGCCTGCGGGGGCGGAGCTGGCGCTTGCCGACGTCGACTTAGCCCGCCTTCCTTCTTCTTCCATCCCCGATTCCGCGGTAGCGGCAAAGCCAGAAGAACTTACTGGTCGCGTGATTACCGCCGCAGCCGGCAGGGGCGAGGTGATTACTGATGCGCGCCTTTTGGGAGAAGACCTCGTCTCCAGCTTGGTCGGCGGATCGGAAGCCGCGGCTGCGCGAATGATCCCAGTCAAGCTTGCCGAGCCAGACATCATCCCCCACCTACACCATGGCGATACCGTGGACGTGGTGACCGCCGTCGATGCTGCGCCCTCCCCTGCTGGAGAGGGCGAGGCGCCCACAACGCCCACCGCGCGCGTTATCGCCACCGGCGGGCGCGTGGTGTCGACCTCTAGCGCCGAAGGCGAGGCCTCTTCCTCTACGGTTTTGCTCGCGCTGCCCCATGACCATGCCAATGATGTTGCCGCGGCGTCATTAAGCCAGCCGCTCACGGTGGTCATAGTTGGTGATCGCGCTCACCCGCAACAACACTAGGCCTTTTCAGCCACAACAGTTGTGGTTGGTTACCGCCTACATTAAGGTTTCACGATGCCCATGGTTCACACCAAACTTTAGTTATTCCCAGAAAGGTTCGTGCATTTCTCCATGCTCAAGGGTTTTAAAGACTTCATTATGCGCGGCAACGTCATCGAACTTGCTACCGCAGTCATCATCGGCTCCGCCTTCACCGCGATCGTCACCGCCGTTACTGACTCCATCATCCAGCCGATCATCAATTCCCTTGGCTCTGCTGAGGTGGACGGCCTAGGCTTCCAGATCACCGACAACAAGAACACCCTCGTGGACTTCGGCGCTGTAATCACCGCAGCGATTAACTTCCTCATCATCGCCGCAGTGGTCTACTTCCTCATCGTCATGCCGCTGAACAAGCTCACCGAGGCCGCTAAGCGCCGCCACGGTGTAGACCCTGAGGCTCCGGCACCAACCTCCGAGGAACTGCTCGCGGAAATCCGCGACCTGCTCGAGGCCCAGAATGTCTCCGATAAGGACATCCCGGGTACCGGCATTGACGGTTCCGCCCGCGGCGCTGCCGACGCCGATTACGGTTCTACCGGCGGCGGCCGCCACCAGGCCTAGTTCCCTGCGCTGCATATACAACGCAGAGCCCGCGGTTTCATTTCTCCGGAAGCGAAACCGCGGGCTTTTTAGATACCTCTGCGGCTGCAGACCTGCATCCTGTTTTAGGCACTAGCCGCCGTAGTGTGGGGGCTGATTCTCTCGGTAGAACTGTTCATCGCGCTGGCCGGACTGCCCCTCTGCCGCCGCCGAATCCCCGTCATCGACGGTAACGATTCTCTCTTCATCGGCACCGTGGGCAGCGGGTGCGCCGGGTTTATCAGCACTACGGTCATAGTCGGCAGCAGCAGATTGGCGAAATACTCGCCGACGATTTCTCCGCGACGTCATAGAAAATTCCCTGCGGTTACTGGACGCTAGATTGCTGCAGCTGGTCAATGAGGTGGTGTACCAGGGGCGCCAAGGTAGCCATGCCATCGCGGACGGCAGCGCGCGACGAGGCAAGGTTGACCACTACGGTAGAACCCGAAACACCAGATAGACCGCGGGACGTGCAGGCATCCACCGCGCCGCAGGCTTGGCCAGAAGAACGCAGCGCCTGTGCCACGCCCGGAACCATCTTGTCGATGACAGACCGGGTAGCCTCCGGAGTCTTATCGCGCGGGCCTACGCCGGTACCGCCCACGGTGAGGACCAGGTCCACCCCACCGACCACGGCGGTCTCAATGGCCTGGCGAATCTTGGATTTCTTGGAACGCACCACGATGGCGCCATCAACACGGAAATTGGCCTCCGCGAGCAGCTCGCTTACCAGCTGAGAAGTGCTATCGGATTGCTCACCGGGATGGTCAGTGACAATCACAATAAGCCCACGGCGCGGGGCAGCAAGGCTATCCTCCTGCTCGCTTGCCAGCAGGAAGGCATCATCGGGTTCGGCAACATCCATCAAGGAATCGCGCCTGGTCGCGCCGTCGGGCTGCGCGGAGTCGGTCACATCGTGCTGCGAATCTGGCATTTTTCTCCTTAAGTTAAGGCATTGCGGCCTTGTGGCGGGGTGAGGTACGGCGCATTTAGCACCTAATGAGGTCTTGCACAGTAATTTACTCGCCTGAGAGGGTTACCTCTACCTGACGAGATTCATCCGAGTCTTCGCGGGTAACCTCCAAGGTCACCGTCGCGCCAAAGTCTTGCGATCGCGCCGCCGCGATGAGCGCATCGGCGTTTTCGATCAGGCGATCGTTGACGCGGGTAACAATGTCGCCATCCTTTAGGCCCGCCTTATCTGCTGGGCCACCCGGCTCCACCCCGGCGATGCGGGCACCATTGCCGTCGTCGCGCGCTAGCACCTTCACGCCAAGGGTCGGGTGGGAAACTTTGCCGTCATTAATGAGCTCATCTGCCATGCGCTTGGCAAAATTGGATGGAATTGCAAAGCCCAGGCCAATGGAGCCGCCCTCGCCGGAGGAACTATTAGACAGCGAAGCAATCATGGAGTTCATGCCCACGATATTGCCGTCTCGATCCACCAAGGGGCCGCCCGAGTTGCCAGGGTTCACTGCGGCATCGGTCTGAATGGCGTCAATCAGTGAGGACTCGCCACCATCTTGGGAAGCGCGAACGGGACGGTTCTTCGCAGATACGATGCCCGAGGTTACGGTCGCATTCAGCCCCAAAGGAGACCCCACGGCCACCACCTCTTGGCCCACGGCGACGGAATCGGAGTCACCGAACTGCAAGAAGGGCAAGTCCTTGACGTCCTTGATCTTCACGATGGCAACATCCGTATTCGCATCCGAGGCCACCACGTTAGCTTCATGCTTGCTGCCGTCATTCATGGTCACTTGCATCATGCCACCGTGTTCAGCACCGGCAACCACGTGGTGGTTAGTCAGTACATAACCATCTGGGGAGATGACAGAACCGGAGCCTTCAGCCCCACCAGCACGAGTCATCGTCTGGATAGAAACCACCGCCGGCAAAACCTTGGAGGCTACTTCTTCCACAGAACCCTGTTCCGGTTCCTTACCGGTGCTATTGTTTGCCGGCTCAGCCTTGAGGGCTTCATTGACCACGGAGGTATCGTTATTGCCTCCCCCAGAACTCATGCCGACCACAGCGCCGGCAATCGAGCCTGCGGCGATGGCAGCGACGGCCGCCAGTGCGGTGGCGGCGCCCAAGCCGATTTTCTTCTTTTGCTCCGGCTGCGGAGGCAGAGGGGTGACCATCGGGCCTTCCTGCCCCTGACCGCTAAAGCTTTGGGTCTGTGGGGCATTCGGATAGGGCCCCAGCGAACCTAGCGTTCGCGGGTCATCACCTTCAGCACCGCCGCGCGGATGATTCCAGCCCTGCGAATAGGAACCGGTCTCATACGCCTGCGCACCAACGCCACCATAAGGACCAGTGCCATCGCTGTAGGGGCCAGCATTTCCGGCACCCGCATCCGGCTGTCCGGTCTCCCCAAAGTTCGGACCACCCTGGACCGGCTCGGCCCTACCCGGACCTTCCTGGGATTCTCCCTCTGGGGAGTTTCCATCAAAGCCGCGGTAATCGTCATTCCTCATGTTCATGAGAAAACTATGCCTCACTTCGCTTGGTCAAGACTGATATTGATCTGCCAACCTACTAGGAATTCCTGGAAGGATGCTGTATTACCTCACCAGTATAAACGCTTGTACGCTAGCCCTGATTAAACCAACGCTGCGCAAAGATTTCACCCCGGTCGCTCGGGTCTTCCTTATCACCCGGCAGCCCCTCATGCGGGTCTGCCAAACCGTCCACGAAAATCTCACCCGGCACAGGCTTACCCGGCAAAATGACTTCCATGCGGGTGCCACCATCATTAGACTCGCGGATCTTGATCGTGCCATCGTGGCGTTCAATTACCGATTTCACAATGGCCAAGCCCAAGCCCGAGCCCGGCATGGAACGCGCTTCTGCCGAACGGTAGAAGCGTTCAAAGACCTTCTCCCGCTCCTCCGGTGCAATGCCAGGCCCAGAGTCATCAAAGCGCAGGCGCACCTCGTGGGAGGATAGCTGCTCCATGGATACGCGCACCGTGCCAGTTGCCGGCGACCACTTAGCCGCATTGTCCATGAGGTTAAGCGTTGCACGGCCCAATGCGAAGGGGTCGCCGTCCAGCTCCCACGGGATAAAGCGCACCAAGAACTCCACATCGGGACGGCGGCGGCGCGCACGCTCCAGCGAAGCCATCATGACTTCACAAAGGTCAACCGGTTCCGGTTCGCGCTCATTGCCGTCCTCGCGCGCCAGATCAACGAGGTCCCCAATCAAGGTGGAGAGCTCATTCATCTGGGACATCACGTCATCTTCGAGGTCTTTGCGGTCCTCATCGCTCATGTCAAAGCCACCACCGGCGCGATTGAGCATCATCAAAAGCTCAATATTGGTACGCATAGAGGTCAGCGGGGTCTTCAACTCATGTCCAGCATCGGCTACGAACTGAGCCTGCTGCGAACGGGATTCCTGCAGTGCCTCCAGCATCTGGTTAAAGGAGGTGGTCAACTGCGCCATCTCGTCGTTATTGGAGACCTCAATAGGACGCAGGTCGTTGGTCTGCGTCACGTAATCCACCGCTCGCTTCAGCCGGGCGATGGGTTGCATACCGGTTTTGGACACGATGAGGCCGGCAAAAATGGCGAGCAAGATGCCAAGGCCAACGATAATCAGAAGCACCGTGCCCAAGATGGCTATGAGCCCTTGCGTAGGTGCGAGAGACTGAGCGACGACCACGGTAGAGCCGAGATCATGACGCTTGGCCAACACCCGCTCGCCGCCGACGGTACGCACGGAAGTTTCCGTGTAATCCTCCGTCCGGTGGAAGTCCCCGCCCACAGGAATGGTGTCGCCGTAGGAAAAGCTCATGGAGGGCGGTGATAGGGCTACACGGGTGCCAGGGTTATAGGCCTTAAAATCCTTGATTTCCTGGTCCACGTTATCCATGAACCGCGGGTCTTGGCTTTGCCGCAACAAGACATCGGCCTTGGCCTCCAAGCGCTCATCGACGGAGGCAGTAAGGGACATAGAAACTACCCAATACGTTGCCAGCGTCATCAAGGCAATGGCTACGGCCACCACAAGGCCGGTAACAGTAGCAAGGCGCCACCGCAGTGGCGTCCGTGAAGCCCAACTCCCCTGACGATCAGAGAACTCGGTAAGAGGGGTGGACTGTACCTTCCCGGAAGCCACCGCAGGGGAAGCGGGCTTCCTTAAAATCACGAATTAGACTCCCTCAAAACATAGCCCACACCACGGACGGTGTGGATGAGGCGAGCATCGCTCTCGCCCTCCGTCTTCTTACGCAGGTAGCCGATATAGACCTCGAGAGCATTGCCGGAGGTAGGGAAATCGTATCCCCATACTTCTTCCAGGATCTTGCTGCGCGAGAGAACCTTGCGGGGATTTTCCATCAGCAATTGCAGCAGCGCAAACTCGGTACGCGTCAAGGAAATGGCCCGGCCACCGCGGCTTACTTCGCGGGTATCGGCATCAAGTTCAAGGTCCTCGAAGCTAAGCTTGCTTTCCACCGGAGCTTCAGCGGCGATGGAATCTGCAGCGGCACGCCGTACCAAGGAGCGCACGCGGGCCAAGAGCTCTTCCAATGCGAACGGCTTTGGCAGGTAATCATCCGCTCCGGCATCGAGGCCAGCCACGCGATCCGAGACGCCATCGCGCGCGGTCAGAACGAGGATTGGACGATCCCAACCCTCACTGCGCAGGGTACGGCATACCTCTAGTCCATCCATGTTGGGCATCATGACGTCCAGAATCACCAATTCGGGATTCTCAGCGCGCACCGTCTCCACGGCTTCCAAGCCGTCGTTAGCGGTCAGCACTTCGTAGCCGTTAAAGCGTAGGGAACGGCGTAGCGATTCGCGGACGGCTTGTTCATCATCCACCACAAGGATTTTCATAGTCCTAATTATTACTGATGACAGTCAACTTCATGAAGTTAAGGGAAATATTTACCCCCATAGCCCCCCAAATACAGTTAAAACATGCTTATAGGAGGCTTCTAAAGCTAAAAATCCCCGCCCAGCCCTCTAAAGAGAGCGGACGGGGAGATTAAAGAGCGAGCTTAGAACTGCTCTACGTCAACCAGGCCCAGCTTGGCAGCCTTAACCAGGCGGCGCGGGATGCGGACGGTCTGGCCATCGATGGTGACTTCCTGGAGGGCTACATTGTCAGCCTTCCACTGGGAACGGCGTGCGTGGGTGTTCGCACGGGACTTCTTAAACTTAGGAGTTGCCATTTTCTACTCTCCTCCTTACGCGTTCTTCTTCTTGCGGCGTGCCATGCCACCGAAGCGCTGGTTGAAGCGCTCGACGCGGCCGGCGGTATCCATAACGCGCTGTGCACCAGTCCAGAACGGGTGGGACTCAGCGGTAACGTCAACGACGATCAGTGGGTACTCGTTGCCGTCTTCCCACTCAACGGTGCGGTCGGAGGAAGCGGTGGACTTGGTCAAAAAGGAGTGACCGGTACCAGCATCACGGAAGACTACCGGGTGGTAATCCGGGTGAATATCTTTCTTCATATATATTCCCTCAGGGTTGGACTACGGGTCGGTTCCACACGCTTGGTGAGGATCGTGCCCGAGTTGGGACGTACAAATTTCACTCTGTTAACCGCGCGCCGCGTGGCACGGGTCAACAACCTGAATTATCCTACAGCCAACTAACCCATATACGAAATCCCCAACCAGCGGCGACCACTCATTTCACTCACGTTTCTTGCATCACGCCTGGCGGCACCCCACAGGCAAACACCACCCCAGCACGGCAAACGGCCAAGGTGCCGCAGCGAGGCAGCGATTAGGTAATTCGCGCCCGAGGCTGTAAGATTTTCCCTTGCTGTTGTCAAAATATACGTTTTACGCCCCGTCTACTGGTGTTTGACGATGGCGCCGCACCCGCTCACACCTCACTTTTGAGCACTGCCACCCTCACACGGCAGTCGGCGCTTCATTGTCTATAGCCATGATGTGGGCGGCTAGGAGAAAGAAGACCCATGTCGGCTATTTGCCAGGTAACGGGCCGCAAGCCGGAATTCGGCAAGCAGGTCTCGCACTCGCACCGCCGCACTTCGCGCCGTTGGAACCCCAACGTGCAGCGTCGTCGCTACTACCTGCCCTCTGAGGGCCGTACCATCACCCTGAACGTTTCCACGAAGGGCATGAAGATCATCGACCGCGATGGCATCGAGTCCGTTGTGGCTAAGATTCGCGCACGTGGGGAGAAGATTTAAGTATGGCACGTAACGATATCCGCCCAATCATCAAGCTTAAGTCCACTGCGGGCACCGGTTACACCTACGTGACCCGTAAGAACAAGCGCAACAACCCGGATCGCATCACCTTGAAGAAGTTCGATCCGATTGCCCGCAAGCACGTCGAATTCCGCGAGGAGCGATAATCAATGGCTAAGAAGTCCAAGATCGCTAAGAACGAGCAGCGCAAGGAAATCGTCGCCCGCTATGCGGAGCGTCGCGCTGAGCTCAAGAAGATCATCAAGAACCCGAACACCCCGGATGAGGAGCGCCTGGAGGCTCAGTTCGAGCTGAACCGCCAGCCTCGTGACGCTTCCCCAGCCCGCGTACGTAACCGTGACGCTGCCGATGGCCGTCCACGCGGTTACCTCCGCAAGTTCGGCCTGTCCCGTGTCCGTATGCGCGGCATGGCTCACCGTGGTGAGCTGCCGGGCGTTCGTAAGTCCAGCTGGTAAAGGGGTAATTGCACAATGGCTAATAAGCGCAATAACCAAAAGAAGTTCCGTATGGAGCAGAGCCGTCGCCCAAAGAAGAACCCTTTGAAGGCTGAGGGCATCGAGAAGGTGGACTACAAGGACACCAAGACTCTGCGTCTGTTCATCTCGGATCGTCACAAGATCCGTTCCCGTCGCGTCACCGGTTTGACCCCGCAGCAGCAGCGTCAGGTTGCTACCGCAGTCAAGAACGCACGCGAAATGGCTCTCCTGCCGTTCACCACCCGCTAAACAGTAGCTGGGTATCAACAGCGCACTTTTGCCGCTGGCAAGTGTGACACGGTAAAAGAACCATAAGCTTTCGCCGCCTCCCTCCCCGAGGGCAGGCGGCGAAAGTCGTTTTAGCCCTCCTATCCCTTCTGCGCGGCCCACATGCCCGGATCACAGAACCGAAGTGTTAGATTGAAAACATTCGTGCACCCCGCAGCCGGCGGGGAAGCACCGGCCCCGCACTAGTGAAAGGCAGTGAGCAATGGCCCTGCACCAATCCCTACTCGATCTTTCCGAGCTCGCCCCGCACTGCCAGTCCCGCGCTACGGCCCGCGGACTGCTCGCAGAGGCCCAAGATATCTTGCGCAACGCGGTCGCCCACCAGGACAATGAGATTGAATTGGCCAACTGGTATTCCCGGCTGATTACGGATATTGTTCGCTCCCCGGGGGTCAACTCCCCAGTCCGTCTTAGCGGCGCGGCCGCCCGTGGCGACCAGCTGCCCTCCATGCCCGTGGTGTGGATGGGCGACGATGCCGATTTGCAAGAGGTCTTCGCCGATGTCGGTCTCCAAGCTCACGCAGCCGCCGATTCCATCGCCGCGCGCGTCGACGCCGGCCTGCCCCTTGGAAACGGCGGGGAACAAGCACTGCTAGAAGAAGCCTTGGGCCAGCGCCCGCCTGCCCTAAAGATGGTCGATGGCCTGCCGGACCGCGATGCAGCGGTCGATATTAAGGCCACGCTGCTCTCCCCCATTGCAGCTATCGCACGCTGGGCGGCACCTGGACCGCGCCCGACCGTTGACCGCCTGGCGATTGGCGTGGAACGCGATCTGCTCACCGCCGCGGACGCAGAGTCTTTGGACCTCGCGTGGCGCACCGGTTATGCGTTAGAGTTGCGCCGTTGGTATGAGGGCGTTAGCGATCGTCCGGCCACGCTGCGCGATCTTCCGCCGCTGGATCGCACCGCTTATGGTTCGGCGTGCCGCATTGTCTCGGCTGCGTTTGAATCCATTTCCCGGCGGGCAGAAGAATATAAATAGTCTCTACGGTGCGGATTCGGAAGCTGCACCTCATCGGGCATAAGATTGTACAGTTGACTATTAAAAGCGATTTCCCTTTGTGAAAGGAGGCGTCCCACCGCATGGCAGGCAATGTCGGTAGGCCGCGTAAACACAGCCCGCGGCGCAGAGGCAATAGCGCCCGTGAGGAGATTTTGGACGCCTCCTCCGAGCTTTTCACTACTCAGGGTTTTGCTACCACGTCCACGCACCAGATTGCAGACGCGGTAGGCATCCGTCAGGCGTCGCTGTACTACCACTTCCCGTCCAAGACGGAGATTTTCCTGACGCTGCTCAATTCCACCATTGAGCCCTCCCTGGAATTGGCCGATGAATTGGCAGGCACCGACGCCGACCCAGCTCAGCGCCTGTGGTCTTTGGTTGCCGCAGAATCGCGACTGCTACTTACCAGTGGCTGGAACGTGGGCCGCCTGTATCAGCTGCCGGTGGCTAATTCTTCGGAGTTCTCCGAGTATCACGAGTCGCGCGACCGCCTGCAGAATCATTTCCGTTCCACCGCCGCCGCCATTGTGGGCGAGGATGACCCCCGCGTGGAGCTTCCCTTCCACATCGCGCTGTCCGTTATTGAAATGCGCCCCAACGACGGCAACCCACCCTTTGATGCTTCCCAGTCGGTTCCGGAGACTGCCGCTATGCTTGCCGACGCCGCCTTGGCCGTCCTCGGCGCCTCCGTCCCCGACAATGCCGAAGAAACTACCTTGGAGCTGCTGAAGAACCGCAACGACTCCATCTCTGCGGCCGCCGCCGCAGCGGCCGACCGCAAGAAGAAGTCGCGCTAGCCGGTCGTTCCTCTCGTTAGCGCTGCCACGACTCCGTGAACTCGCCCGTGGCGGCCAATCCACCGCCCTCGCGCACGCTCACGCCACTCGGCGTCACCACGATGATCGACGGATCCGCATTGACGTAGTAGTTATTGCCGTCTTGGGTAACGTCGCTTGTTTGAAACTGACCATCAAACATCGACGAGCGATAGAACTTGACGCCACCACCGGTTTCACAAATGATGACCCTGCCGTCTGGCCCCGAACCAGCAAACAGGGCGCGTTCAAACCGGTTGCAACTTGCGTAACCGCCATCGAGCCAACCGTGCCCATTGAAATCAGAAATGTAGTTGCCTTCTCCAGTCTTCTGCCCACCGCCAGGGGAAGACGGAGCCTCCTGTTTTTCCGTCTGCGTGACCGTGACTACCGGCGGTTCCTCAGGGGATTCCTTGGTTTCGGTCTCTTGCGCGGCCGTAGTTTCCTCGGCGGTCTCCTCTTCTTTGTCGGAGTTATTGACCGTGGTCATTCCACTGCCCTCACCTTTGAAGCTGGGAGCGGATTCATCCGTGGAGTTACTGCAACCGCTCAGCGCGAGGCCGGCGGCCACGAGCGGGACGAAGCCTGCGGCAATAAGCGGGCGGAGGCTTAAGCGAGAAGTCATGAGTTTTCCTTTCTACTGACAGTCTTAACAGGCAGGGCTGGGCCACTGGGTTTCGGCCTGCGCTAGGGCTTCGGCCATGGAGGTAAGCACGTTTTGGGTGGAGGCGTACTGACCATCAGGAGAGGAGGCGATCAGTGCCACGGCGACGTCGTGCCCGCCAAGCTGCACGATACCCATCTGCCGCACGTCGTAGGCGCCGGCGGGGCTCGGGCCCCAGCCGCCCTTCATCAAGGCGCCCGGCAGAGTGCGCAGGCCGTAGGCTTGGGCAGGATCGGCGACACCCATGGCGTCGACAATCGGCTGGGCACCTTCAACGCAGCGCACCCCGGCCATGAACTTTGCTTGGTTTCCCACGCCCCACATGGTTTGGCCAAAAGCCGTAAATTCCGGCCGGGTGACCTGGGATTGGACTTGGGTGGCGGTATCGCCCGCCTCCGCGATGACACTTTGTGTGGCCTGCGCGGCTGCGGTCCCCTCCCCTAAAGCTGCCCACGCGGCCTTGGCAGCCTCGTTATCGGAGTAGGTGATTGCAGAGGACACTAGCTGGCTATCGGCCGCACCCGTGCGATTCGCCGCGATCAGCACCGGCACCTTGGAGGTTGACCACGCGGCCTCGGGAGCGGTGCGCCCCGCTTCAACGGCGGTCGTGCCATCGGAGACGGCGATGCCCACATCGCCGTTTTCGGCCACGATGCGGTCAAGCACGGCTTGGACATCGCCGGAAGGGGCCGCGGCCGGTGGCTCCGTGGAGGAGGAAGGCGCAGACGAGGCAGCCGGTGGTGCGGACGTGGTCTCTTTTCCGTAGAGGGGATCTGCCGTGCCACGTGCTTCGGTGTTGACGAAAGTAGGGGAATTATTCGCCGCGTCCTCATCGCCGCAGGCGCTTAGGGTGAGCGCGCAGGCGATAAGGGCGGCTGCCGGGCCCCAGGCCCGGCGGATAGGGAATGTCATGGCATTGAGCTTAGGCTAGTGCGCGAAGTGGCGGGTACCGGTCAGGTACAAAGTAACGCCGGCTTCTTTCGCCGCCGCGATGACTTCTTCGTCGCGAATGGAGCCGCCGGGCTGGACAACGGCCTTAACGCCGGCGTCGAGAAGCACCTGCAAGCCATCGGCGAACGGGAAGAAGGCATCGGAAGCGGCGAAGGAGCCCTCGGTGCGGTTGGCACCATCGGCTAGGGTGTTGGCGCGCTCGACGGCCAGCTTGGCGGAGTCAACGCGGTTGACCTGGCCCATGCCCACGCCCACGGTGGCATTGTCCTTGGCCAGCAAGATGGCATTGGACTTCACCGCGCGCACGGCGCGCCAGGCGAACTCGAGCTCAGCCAAGTCGGTCTCGTTGAGGGCCTCGCCCGCGGCCAGGGTCCAGTTAGCCGGGTTATCGCCCTCGGCCTGGTAGGTATCTGGCTCTTGGGTGAGCACGCCGCCAGAGATGTACTTGCGCTCCTCGTGCTGGTCTTCGTGCTCTGCCTGTAGCACGCGCAGATTCTTCTTGGCCTTGAGGACTTCGATGGCGCCGTCCTCATAGGAAGGAGCAACGATGACCTCGGTGAAGATCTCCTTGACCTGCTCGGCCATCTCTACGGTGACCTCGCGGTTGACGGCAATCACGCCACCGAAGGCGGACATTGGGTCGCACGCGTGCGCCGCGCGGTGGGCAGCGGCGATGGACTCTTCGGACACGGCAATGCCGCATGGGTTGGTGTGCTTGATAATCGCAACGCAGGGGCGCTCGTGGTCCCACGCGGCGCGCCAAGCGGCATCCGCATCCTGGTAGTTGTTGTAGCTCATCTCCTTGCCATTGAACTGAGTGGCATTGGCAAGGCCCTTGGAACCGATGCGGGTAACGGTGGCCGCCTGGTGAGAGTTCTCGCCGTAGCGCAGCGGGGTGGTTTGCCCCTCCTCGCTGAGCTGGTCCACGAACCAGGCGGAGACGGCCGCATCATAATCCGCGGTGTGCAGGAAAGCATCGCGGGCAAGGCCACGGCGCTGCTCCAGGGTAAAGCCACCGTTGGTGACGGCTTCCACGGCTTCACCGTAGCGGGAAGGGTCTACCACAACGGCAACAGACGGGTGGTTCTTGGCGGCTGCGCGCACCATGGATGGGCCGCCGATATCAATCTGTTCTACACAGCCATCAAAGTCCGCGCCCGAAGCCACGGTCTCGCGGAAGGGATACAGGTTGACCACGACGAGCTGGAAAGGCTCTACCTCGAGATCGGAGAGCTGGTTGAGGTGATCTTCCTTGCGGGTATCGGCCAAAATGCCGGCGTGCACGCGCGGGTGCAGCGTCTTGACACGGCCTTCCAAGCACTCCGGGAAGCCGGTGAGCTTTTCTACCGGAGTGACCTCGATGCCTAGGTCCGCGATCTTCTTCGCGGTGGAGCCGGTGGAGACGATTTCTACGCCTGCCTTATCGAGGGCGCGGGCTAGATCCTCCAGCCCGGTCTTGTCGTACACGCTGATAAGGGCGCGCTTTACCTGCTTGCGGTCTTCGCTCATGAGGAGGATTAAGCCTTTCGAAAAGTCTTAGTCTGCGAGTTGAATAGTTAGTTTCTCGTCGTGGACGTTAGCTGCACGCAGCACCTCCACGATGAGGTCGCGCTCTACTTGTTTAATGCGCTCGTGGAGGGTGGACTCGTCATCGTCCGCATTGATGGCAACGGGGCGCTGCGCGATGATGGAGCCGGTATCCACGCCCGCGTCCACAAAGTGGACGGTAGAGCCAGTGATCTTCACGCCGTAATCTAGGGCGTCGCGCACCGCGTGCGCTCCCTTGAAGGCAGGCAGTAGCGCCGGGTGGGTATTGATGGTGCGGCCTTCGAAGCGGGCCAGGAATTCCTGGCCCAGGATCTTCATAAAGCCCGCAGAAACAACAACGTCTGGCTGCGCAGCATCTACTGCGTCAACCAGACGTTGATTCCATTCGGCGCGATCCGCACCCAGCGCCACGACCTCGGTATCAATCCCGTGGTCCTGTGCGCGCGAAATACCGTGGCATTCCTTATCCGCCACCACCTTCACTACCTGGTAGTGCCCGGCTTGGGCATCCATGATCGCTTGCAGCAGGGAACCCGTTCCAGAAACGAGCACCACCACTCGGAGGCGTTCAGGGTCAGCGGTATAGCGCGGAGGCATCGGTGAAGTCACGCGCTATAGCCTAGCCCCTCTCCCCCTCCTCGGGGGAATCTTCGCTCGAGGAGTACTGCTCACTCTCCCCCATTTGGTCCTTGAGCTGTTGGCTCAGCGGCTTTGCGACGCCCCTTTCATCGCCCTCCTTAGCCTCCTCCGGCCGCTCCGCTACTTCGCCGGCTGGAGCGCCCTCTTCTTTCTGCTCTTCTTCCGGTTCCTCCGCGGCCGCGTCAGGTGCAGTATCTTCTGGCTCGTCCTCGACTACCTCGGCGTCAACGATTTCCGGATCCGTGATGGGCTCTCGCTCCGGTTCGGTGGGAGCCTCGTCGGCAGCGGCAGCGGGTTCGTCGGCGTATTCATCGGTGGGGGCCGCACCAGGTGCTGTGCGGGCCGCACGCCAGGCCACGAAGGCGAAGCCAGCGGCAACGGCGCAGCCAACGACAGCCATCCACAGGGCGGTGAGGCCTGCGGCAGTCCACAGCTGCGGGCCGGTCGAACCGTAGTAGCCAAGATCACCGCTGACGAGGTAACAGGCAACCAGCATGATTACTGCGGAGGCCACCGTAGCTACTAGTACGTCCTGAAAGCTCGGACGCTTCTTGTACAACGAGTAGATTGCGGCGCCGAGGGGGACGATCAATAGCGCCACCGCCCAGCTGGGCGCGGATGCAGGAATGCCGCCGGTAATCGGCAGCGGCGGCAGCGGCACGAGGTGGGCGCTAAAGAGGCTCACCGAGCCTTCGCCTACGGAAAACTCCGAGCCCACCAATACCGCTGCGGTGCTCACGATGGCATTGGGAATATAAAGCACGCTCAGCAGCACGAGTCCGGCAATGCCTAAGCCGGAGATCGTAGGATAGTCATTCATCATCTCGCCCTGGCGGGAGACGTTGACAAGGAATACCACCGCGAAGACTGCGGCTGCGCCAATGGCCAGGTAGGCGAGGTAGCGAAGGGCGTTCTGGGTGGCGTCGACAAGCGGGCGCGGCACTCCATAACGCTTGGCCAACGCCCGCCACAAGCGCCACCCCATGCCGGCCGCCATGGCGGCCAGGTGCAGAACAATAACGCGCAACAACGCCTGCGCCAGGTTTGGCGGGGAGACGTCATAGACCTTGCCCGCATCCCACAGCATCAGCCACGCGATGATGGTAAATACCACCGGCACGCCAAGCACGCAGGCCAAAAGAGTAAGCAAGTCCTTGACGCTAACCTTGTGCTTTACCGCGCTGCGCACCCGAACCGCCACCACCGCGGCAAGGATAAGCGCTGGCAAGGCGGGCAGGAAGGAAATATGCACATCAGCCGCAGAGACCGGGGCGAGGTTAAAGACCATCCAGGTCTCCGCCACGATGGTGTACCACCACGCCATGGGAGAGCCGGTGAGCATGAGACCGCCAAGCGCGATGGCCATAATGATAAGGACAATAACCACGTTGGGCACTGCCGCCGTAATGAGCATGCGGCGAATGCGCCCGGCTTTGGTCAACGGCGCGGGCGTACGGCGCACCTTGGCCTTGGAGCCGGCCTTGCGAGCGACGCGCTGCGCCGATCCAGAGGACTGGCGTGATCCACTGGGATGAGGCGCGCGTGGGGTGCGCTGCGCGCGCACCGTACGGCCCCGCGCCTGGCTACGCGGGCGGGGCGTTGACCGAGATTGGGGGCTGGTGTTTTTGTTCATCGGCGTCCACTTTGCCACCTTCCGGAAGTGAAATCGGGGTGGCGCGACGAGGCGCTCGCAAAATCACCGGCGGCAACCCCTGTACCCGGGCTATACAAATATATAAGGAGTATAAAATCTACCCTGGTTTCACACCCTTAACTCTGGCTGTAACACTATTGAAGGCAAAGGCTGCTAGTTTTGCGTGACGCACGCGGAGCTCGCGTGGGATCTTTATCGCACTAATGATATTCCGCGTGCCACATGTTGCCTGCTCGTGGACAATTTCCCCGAGGAGGGCTTGAAAGTTTCTTAATTTGGGTTGCTGTTATCTTTTCGAGACGCTACTGTTACATCTCGTTGGTAACAAGAAGGTCACAATCTCGTAACTAACTCGGTGGGGATGTAACACCCGTTCTGCGCAGATTGTGAAAATGACGAAAGAAGACCTAATGCGAAGCAAAGTTCAGCGTGGCGCCGGCCGCCATCGCAAGATTGTCACCTCGCAGACCGCGAAGGGCCGCATTGCCGTAATGACGGTTGCGGCAGGTGCAGTTTCCACGGCCGGCGTTGGTGGCGCAGCCGCCGCAAACATCCAGTCCGATGACGCGGCCACCACCAAGACGCAGTCCGTTGACTTCGAGCTCGCCTCTGACTCCACCCAAGTTGAGGATGCTGCTGCGGCTCCGGTTGATACCACCCCGCAGATCCTCAACGTTGCTGAGGCTAAGCCAGTTGCCGATCTGACCGATCAGCTCAACAAGGCCATTCAGGCCTCTGAAGAGCGCGCCGCTGCCGACGAGGCTGCTCGCGCTCCGTCCGTAGCTCGCCCGGCCGAGGGCGCATTCACATCTCCATTCGCTATGCGCTGGGGCACCTTCCACAAGGGCGTCGACATCGCCAACTCTCCCGGCACCCCAATCCTTGCCGTCATGGATGGTACGGTCATTGACTCCGGTCCAGCTTCCGGCTTCGGCCAGTGGATCCGCATCATGCACGACGACGGCACCATGACCGTTTATGGTCACATGCAAACTCTTGACGTAGCCGTTGGCGAGCACGTGCATGCCGGCCAGAAGATCGCCGGCATGGGCTCGATGGGCTTTTCCACCGGCTCCCACCTCCACTTCGAAGTTCACCCGAACGGTGGCGAGGCAATCGATCCGCAGCCTTGGCTGGCTGAGCGAGGCATCGACCTCTAAGGTCCCCACCCCAACACCTTCTTGTTAAGCGCCGCAGAGAACTTCTCTGCAGCGCTTTGTCATGCCCACAGATACCCTCCCCTCACCTAGTACACTCGCCCAGAAGATGGGATTACATCAACTGCGCCCCAAACCGCCCCAAGGGCGCACTACACCGCCCTTGGCGCCGCCTGAGGACTCCGCTGCCATTAGTGAACACAGCACCAGCTAGACCCTCGCCACGGCCCCACAAGGGCGCCAGAAGCGCATTCAGGCAAGTCCAGCGCGCAGGCTTGTCGCAGGTGAGTGGATATTTTCAGCTTTCAGCCGCCGATACCGCACGAGACTGCGCCCCCAAGCCATGAGCTCCACCCCCAAGGTCCACCCCCAGACCCTAAACCAATACTTTACAGACGCCACTCCAGTCACATTCACAACACGCGTAACAAGCTGGCATGTTCGAATAATTTCGAATTATTTCCGCCTCTACCAGCGTTTTTTAAGATTGCGCGGGCTGTTCGGGCGGGCTAACTTTTAACTCGTTGCCACGAGCGATTTCGAACGCAAGCATTTCCGCTTTCGGCGTGTCGCGGTTGGCAGTTGCAAGACGCCGCCCCTCTAGGGGCGGGCGTCCCGAGACCATGCACAGCCATGAAAAGGACTTTAACTATGAAGCGCATGAACCGCGCACGCAAGAACGTGGCGCTGAGCATCGTTACGCTTGGCACCGTACTTGCTACCGGCACCACCGCTTTTGCTGCAGAGCCAGTGGCTAGCGTGGACGTATCAGACGGCTCTTCCGAGCCCACCGCTACCAATGTAGATAACGCCGGAGTGGTCGACGCCCTCGTTGGCTTGGCCACTACTACCGTAGGGGTTCTCAACGGCGAGGCTACCCCGCAGGTAGATGGAAACGAATCCGGCGGAGTAAATATCGTCTTGGATCCTGGTTCTGTACCGGGATTGAAGGAAGCATTCGCTCCACAGGGAAATCACTCCGGACTCACCACGAAGCGCGGCAAGGACTCCGCGGGCAATACCGTGGTCTTTCCTACCTCCGGCACGCTTACTTCTGGCTTCGGCCAGCGCTGGGGCACGATGCACAACGGCATCGACGTAGCTAACCCGGTGGGCACCCCGATTCTGGCGGTCATGGACGGCACCGTCATCAACTCCGGCCCGGCACAGGGCTTTGGCAATTGGATCCGCATCCAGCACGATGACGGCACCATCTCCGTCTACGGTCACATGTCGGCAGACCAGCTCAAGGTAAATGTGGGCGAGCGCGTGACCGCGGGTCAGGAAATCGCCGGCATTGGCAACGAGGGCCACTCCACTGGCCCGCACCTCCACTTTGAGATTCACCCAGGTGGAGGAGCACCCGTTGACCCAGTCTCCTGGTTCAACGAGCGCGGCATTACGGTCTAGAGCTTTTCCATCGGCACCCCGCCGATGAGCATCAGCCGGACCTTACCGGAAGAACCAAAGTCCACGGTGACCGTGGCACGCTTACCGGAGCCGGACGTCTCAATGACAGTTCCGAGCCCGTACTTAGCGTGATTGACGCGGTCACCCACGGCAAGGTTGAGGTTATTGTTCTTAGGCATTGAGGTCGCCGCTGGCTTGCTGGTGCGCTGCGATGGGGAAGACGCAGCGCGCTGGCCACCGCGGGACCCGCCTCTACCCCACCCGGACCAATCGCGGCCGTAGGAACGACCATATTGGTAGTCGTCCTCGCCCCACGCGCCGGTTAAGGAACTATCGGAGTCTTCGCGCCGCCAGTTGATGAGGTCTTCTGGGACCTCGCCGAGGAAGCGGCTGGCGGGATTAGTCACCGGATTGCCCCACGCCGAGCGCAATATGGCACGGGTGAGATACAGCTGCTCACGAGCGCGGGTAATGCCCACATAGGCGAGGCGGCGCTCCTCGCTCAGCTCCTTCGGGTCACCCAGTGAGCGCATATGCGGGAATTGGCCATCCTCCCAGCCGGTCAAAAAGACTACGGGGAACTCAAGACCCTTGGCGGTGTGCAGAGTCATCATGGTGACCACACCAGTCTCGGAATCTGGGATCTGGTCAGCATCGGCCACCAGCGACACCTTTTCCAAGAATGCCTGCAGCGAACCGGGCGCAGCTTCGCCCTCCTCTACTAGCTCGGAGGGGTCCACTGCATCCGCACCGGATGCGGCAAGCTGGTTGGCCGCCTCCGAGGTGAATTCGCGCGCCACCGATACCAACTCGTTGAGGTTATCTAGGCGCGCACCGTCCTGCGGATCATTCGAATTTTCCAATTCCGCCTTGTATCCCGTGGCATCCAAAATGGCGGAAAGCAGCTCGCCCAAATCCGGTTGGCCGGTAACCTCATCGCGCATGGACGGGATCTGATTGCGGATACCCTCCATCATGTCGTTGAATTTGGTTACTGCGTTAATAGCCCGAGTGCCAAGGCCAGGGACGTCGCCCCGGGGGACATCGGCAAGCGCCTTGCCAAAGCTAATGCCGTGGTTTTCCGCATGGAGGGCAATATGCCCCTGCGCCTTGTCACCAATGGCGCGCTTGGGCACGTTGATGATGCGGCGCAGGCTTACCGTATCGTCCGGGTTATCCAAGATGCGCAGGTAGGCCACCATGTCGCGGATTTCGCGCCGCTCATAAAAGCGCGTGCCACCCACCACCTTGTACGGAATTCCGGAGCGAATGAAGATATCTTCCAGCGCACGGGAGGCGTTATTGGTGCGGTACATGACCGCGATATCGGAATAGCTGCGGCCCTTATCCGCCAAGGAGTCGATTTCAGAGGCGATGAACCGCGCCTCATCGTGCTCATTATCGGCAACATAGCCTACGATCTGCTCGCCCTCACCGTGGGCGGTCCACAGGTTCTTCTCGCGGCGATTCTCATTCTTGGCGATCACGGCATTGGCCGCGTTGAGAATGGTCTGCGTAGAGCGATAATTCTGTTCCAGCAAGATCGTGTGCGCCTGGGGGTAGTCGCGCTCGAATTCCTGAATATTTCGGATGGTGGCCCCGCGAAAGGCATAAATGGACTGATCGGAATCACCCACTACGCACAACTCGGGAGCATCGGGGCCGAGCTCTCCCCTGCCCACGAGCGCGGCAACTAGGGCGTATTGGGCGTGGTTGGTGTCCTGGTACTCGTCAATTAGCACGTGCTTGAAGCGCCGACGATAGAACTCCACCACCTGCTGGTGCTGGGTGAAAATCCGCACCACCTCACCGATGAGATCATCAAAGTCCACGGCATTGGCCGCGCGCAGGCGGCGCTGGTATTCGGCATAGACCTGGGCCACGGTGGT
Source organism: Corynebacterium sp. MSK122 (assembly GCF_030229435.2). Taxonomy (NCBI): domain Bacteria; kingdom Bacillati; phylum Actinomycetota; class Actinomycetes; order Mycobacteriales; family Corynebacteriaceae; genus Corynebacterium; species Corynebacterium sp. MSK122. The sequence continues at coordinate 85,081 of NZ_JASPHV020000007.1, forward strand.
TTCAAATGGGTTCTTGGTCTGCTGCGCCTTTTCCAATGCGGATTCGGGACCGATGAGCTCATTTTTGTGATTAGAAATCTGATTAGCCAGGACCCGCGGGGTGTACTTCTTTAGATCCAGCTGCATATCCTTAGCGATCATGGACAATAGCCGGCGGGCATCATCGCCATCATAAATGGTGAAATTGGTATTAAGCCCCGGCACCAGCTGCGCATTTTGGCGCAAGATGCGCACGCAAATGGAGTGGAAGGTAGACACCCACATGCGCTCGGCCACGGGGCCGACCAGCCCGCCCACGCGCTCCTTCATTTCCGCGGCGGCCTTATTAGTAAAGGTAATGGCGAGGATCTCCCACGGATTTACCCCGCGATGGCGCATGAGATAGGCAATGCGGCGGGTAAGCACGGCGGTCTTGCCGGAACCAGCGCCGGCCACGATGAGCAGCGGGCTGCCCGTGTGGGTAACGGCCTCAAGCTGCTGTGGGTTGAGGCCCTCGGTCAAGGCATCGGGGGATTCGGATTCCGGGCTCGCTGCGCGCGGTGTGCCGAAGCCGCCAAAGGGGCTTGGTGTGGGTGCGCCGCCGGTGGACGGGGAAGGGCTAAAAGGAGAGTTTTCGTTCATAGTGCCTTCCAACCTACTAGCCCCACCGGACACGCCCCGTATCTGCCGTGCGAGCTGCTATTTCCTTTTGCGCGGGCGGGTGGCACAATATGGTCTTATGACCGCAGAAGATAACAAGGACATCGTCGATAACGGCCTGGACATCCGCACGCCTTCGGGTACGGATGATCCCCTATCTGATGCGGAGATCCAGCAGTATCGCGAAGAAATCAACCGCATGGACCGCATCATCTTGGATGCCGCCAAGCGCCGCACGGAAGTCTCTCAGGCTATTGGCCGCACCCGCATGAGCTCCGGCGGCACCCGTCTGGTCCACACGCGCGAGATCGCCATTTTGAATCAGTTCCGCGATGAACTTGGGGAAGAAGGCCCCACCATCGCCTCGGCGCTACTGCGGATGGGCCGCGGCCGCCTGGGTTAGCCGAATAATTACGACCCAGCCGATACTATGCAGTACCCTGAATTAGCATGAATGCAGTTCTCGTCGCCGTCATAGTCATGCTCGTGCTCGCCCTCCTGCGCGTGCATGTGGTGGTAGCGCTCTTCCTAGGAGCCATCGTCGGCGGGCTCCTGTCGGGCATGGGCCTCGATGCCACCATGGTCGCCTTCCAAGACGGCTTGGGCGGCGGCGCCAAGATTGCCCTAAGTTATGCCCTCTTGGGCGCTTTTGCCATGGGCGTAGCCTCGGCCGGGCTGCCACAGGTCCTGGCTAATTTCCTCATCCGCAAGCTCGGCGGCAGCGGCGAAGCAGACCCCAAGACCGCCCTGGCCACCAAGTGGATGCTCATCCTAGGGCTCATCGCCATGTCCGTGATGAGCCAGAACCTCATCCCGGTCCACATCGCCTTCATTCCGCTCATCATCCCGCCGCTACTTACAGTGATGAATAAGCTGCGCCTGGACCGTCGGCTAATTACCACCTGCCTGACCTTCGGCCTTATCACCACCTACATGTTCATTCCGGTGGGCTTTGGCTCCATCTACCTAAATGACATCCTGCTCTTTAATATCCAGCAGGCGGGGCTTGATACCTCCGATATCAATATCATGCAGGTTATGGGCGTGCCAGCGCTCGGTATGCTCGCCGGCCTACTCATCGCCATTTTCATTAGCTACCGCAAACCGCGCGACTATGAAAACCTGCCCATCGCGGCTGAGGAGCACCAAGAGGCCCCCTCTGCTTATAAGGTGTGGGTTTCCGTCGTGGCCATCATTGCCACCTTTGCGGTGCAGATTGTCATGCAGGCGCTCGACTTCGAATCCGATGGCCTCATGGTCGGTGCGCTGACCGGCTTGGGAATTTTGCTGCTTACCGGCGCGGTGGATTGGAAGCACGCGGACGATGTCTTTACCAATGGCATGAAGATGATGGCGCTCATCGGCTTCATCATGATCACCGCCCAGGGGTTCGCCTCGGTCATGACGGCGACCAATGAGGTCGGCCCGCTGGTGGATGCCACCGCCAACCTCTTTGGCACCAATAAGGTCCTTTCCGCCGGCGCGATGCTGGTGGTGGGCTTAGTGGTCACCATGGGCATCGGCTCTTCCTTTTCCACCTTGCCCATCATCTCCGTTATCTATGTGCCGCTATGCATGTCGTTGGGCTTTAGCCCCGCGGCCACCGTGGCGCTTATTGGCACCGCAGGCGCGCTTGGCGACGCCGGCTCTCCCGCCTCCGATTCCACCCTCGGCCCTACCGCGGGCTTGGGCGCGGATGGCCAGCACGACCACATCCGCGACTCGGTCATTCCCACCTTCATCCACTTCAATATTCCGCTGCTTATCGCCGGCTGGGCAGGCGCGCTCATCCTCTAAGACGGCCCGACGCGGTAGTGCTTTCTGGACTACGGTGGGAGGGGTACATGTTGCCAATGCGCTAGTTGCCAGAAAGGCCAACCATCATGGATATCACCGCATCTGCCCAGTGGAGCGAGCTCGCGAAGGTTTATGAGGAGAAGAAGGACCTCAACCTCCGCGAACTTTTTGCCGCCGATGCAGACCGCGCCCGCAACTTCACCTTCGACGCCGCCGGGCTGCACGTCGATCTGTCGAAGAACCTGATCGACGGGGACATCGTCAAGCAGCTGGTTGAGGTAGCCAAGGCCGCTGACCTTGAGGCCCGCCGCGACGCCATGTTCGCCGGCGAACACATCAATAACACCGAGGACCGCGCCGTGCTGCACACCGCACTGCGCATCCCTGCCGAAGATGACTTGAGCGTTGACGGCCAGGACGTCGCCGCCGATGTCCACGAGGTCTTAGGCCGCATGCGCGATTTCGCCACCGCGCTGCGCTCCGGCTCGTGGCTCGGGCATACCGGCCACACCATCAAAAAGGTAGTCAATATCGGCATCGGAGGCTCTGACCTCGGACCAGCGATGGCGGCCAAGGCACTGCGCTCCTATGAGGTCGCCGGCATCTCCGCCGAATTCGTCTCCAACGTTGACCCGGCCGATATGGCCGCCACGCTCGATGGTCTGGACGCAGAATCTACCCTATTCATCATCGCCTCCAAGACCTTTACCACCCAGGAGACGCTAACCAATGCGCACGCTGCACGCCGCTGGCTCATCGAGCAATTCAATGGTGACGAATCCGCCGTGGCCAAGCACTTCGTCGCCGTGTCCACCAATGCGGAGAAGGTAGCCGAGTTCGGCATCGATACCGAGAACATGTTCCCGTTCTGGAATTGGGTCGGCGGCCGCTACTCCGTGGATTGCGCCATCGGTCTGTCCCTCATGTGCACCATTGGCCCGATGGACTTCATGCGCTTCCTCGAGGGCTTCCACGCCATGGACGAGCACTTCCGCACCACCCCACTGGAAGAAAATGTCCCGGCACTCATGGGACTCTTGGGTGTCTGGTACACCAACTTCTTCGGCGCCCAGACCCACGCCGTGCTCCCCTATTCCCAGGACCTCGGCCGCTTCCCGGCCTACCTGCAGCAGCTGACTATGGAATCCAACGGCAAGTCCGTGCGCCGTGACGGCACCGCGGTTACCGCCCCATCCACCGGGGAAATCTACTGGGGCGAGCCGGGCACCAATGGCCAGCACGCCTTCTTCCAACTCATGCACCAAGGCACCCGCCTCATCCCGGCGGACTTCATCGGGTTTGCCCGCCCGAAGCAGGACTTCCCTACCGCCGATGGCTCTGGTTCTATGCATGACCTGCTCATGGGCAACTTCTTTGCGCAGACCAAGGTGTTGGCCTTTGGCAAGACCGCAGAGGAAATCACGGCCGAGGGCGTTGACGAGGCAGTCGTGCCCCATAAGGTCATGCCGGGCAACCGCCCGACCACCACCATCCTGGCCGAGGAACTCACCCCGCAGACCCTCGGCGCGCTCATCGCGCTCTACGAGCACATCGTGTTCACCCAGGGCGTTATCTGGGATATCAACTCCTTCGACCAATGGGGCGTGGAGCTGGGCAAGCAGCAGGCTAATGACCTGGCGCCGGCCGTCTCCGGCGCTGCCGCCGCCGACTCCGGCGACCAGTCCACCGATGAGCTCATCGGTTGGTACCGCTCCAACCGCTAAAGGCCCACTTTGAGCCGCGTTATCCCCTCCCACCCACTCGGCGGGGGGCGGATAACGCGGCTGCTTTATGGCCTAGCTTGCCCCACGGCGATGTAAAACAAGCACGTTCTGCCCAAGATCAGCGCGAAATCGGGCGAAACGTGCTTGCTTTGTCAGCGGAATGCGGTTTAGAGCTTTACCATCGGCTCCCAGCCGAATGGGATGTGATCAGAGTCCACAATCTTGCGGCCGAACGGGAAACAGGTCACCGGGATCATCTTTAGGTTGGCCAGCGCGGCTGGGATGCCCACGATGGTCACTACCTGTGCCGCCGCGGTGGTGACGTGGCCAATGGCCAGCCACAGGCCGGCGACTACGAACCAGACGACATTGGAGAAGGTGGACATGGAGCCGCTTCCCTTCACCGGCTGCACCACCGAACGGCCAAATGGCCACAGGGCGAAATTAGCCATGCGGAACGACGCCACGCCCGCGGGGATGGTGACGATGAAGATGCAAGCGATAATGCCAAAGATGAAGTAGGCCAAGGCTAGGAGGAACCCGCCGGTGATGAACCAAATGATGTTAAGAAGGGTACGCATGTCCCCCACACTAGCGCGGTCGTCTTACTGCGCGGGGTGAAAAGGCTGGCAATGCGGGCACCACCAGATGATGCGCTCGAGTTCACCTTCATCACCTCCGCGATCCACACCGCCGAGCGCGCCCTTGGTTATGAATGTGCCGCAGCGTCGACAGCGCTTGCGATTGCGGCCGAAGACATAGGTGGTCTCCCCGGCGCGGCGCACCCCCGTGGTTACGCGCACCGGGGAGGTGCGGTTGGCCCACATGATGCGCCGAGAGATATCGAGGATGCGGTCGGTATCGACCTCGGCCACCGGTGTGGCCGGGTGCACCCCCGCGAGGAAACAGGCCTCGGCGCGGTATTCATTGCCGATCCCCGCAACGACTTTTTGGTCTAGCAGCGCCGCTCCGATGGCTCGCTGCGGCCGGGAGTTAAGCCGGCGCAGGGCCTCCTCGCGGTCCCAGTCGGGGTCGAGAATATCCGGACCGAGGTGAGCGATGCGCTGGTGGTAGTGGTCAACAGGATAGATATCCACAAAGCCCAATTGGTGACCAACGACCTCGATATCGCGCGGGGAGTTGGCCAGCTGCAGCACGATGCGGGCGGTATGCCCGGGCTTGCGCCAGCGATCGCCTGCGTAGTGGATGGCCCAAGCGCCTTCCATTTTGAGGTGTGTGTGCACGATGGTCTGGTCGAATTGCATGAACAGGTGCTTGCCGTAGGGCCAGACGCGCTCGCACACCATGCCGTCTAGGTGCACGGTGGCATAGCGCGGCACGCGCACGGAGCAACCGGTCACCTCGCGGCCGGCCATGAACTGCAGTCGGTTGGATAGCTGCAGGACGGAATCGCCTTCGGGCATAACACCTCCTGTGGATCTTTAGCGGCGGTACCCGCCGCGCGGGCGGAAACCACCATTATTGCGCGGAGCGGGCGGTGGATCATCAAAGCTGAGCTCTTCGATGGCCTCGGAGGCCCGGCGGCCTGCCCGCGGGGTGCGCGGAGCGGCGGCGCGGGCGGAGATGCGCACGCCCTTAGGCGTAATCCCGGCGCCGGCTTCGCGCAGGTGGGCCGCCGCATCGGTTTTATGGATGGGGCTGCCATTGCACTTTTCGACGACTAACGGGGACAACGCTCCCCTCGCCACCATGTCCGTGAGCGCGGAAACCAAGCGGGGATATACCTCGGCGGGGTCGATGCCATCGGGCAGCGATTCGATAAAGGTGGTGAGGGTTTTGCCGCCGCGGGTGAGGTGGGCGATGGGTAGGCCGTCGATAAGCACTACCAGCGCGCCGGCCGAACGGGTGGGGCCGCCGGTGGTCTTGCCGTCGGCGTCGTCGCGTTGCGGCCAGGGGAGGGCCGCACCGTAGGGATTGGCCGGGTCGCAGGCGGCGAGGACAAAGGTCTCGGGCTCGGTGGTACCAGAGGGCCAGCCGGTCACGTCCGGGGAATCGGCCAGGCCGCGCAGGCGGTCGATAATGGCGGGCGTCGAAAATTGAGCAGCGCCGAGCCCGTCGATGACGTAGCCGCGCATGGCCTTGCCGGATTCTTCAAAACCGGAGAGCACCTTATAGGCCAGAGCAAAGCCGCCGAGCACGTCTTCGGCCACGACGGAGCCGCGGGTGAGCACGCCGTAGCGGTCGAGCCAGGCCTCGCCGTGGGCGACGGACCGGGAGGTGGCATCGGTAGAGGCTGGTACCGCCAGCGACCACCGGCCCATGACATCGGGCGGGGTCCCCGCGCCCGCGGCATTCTGCGCCTGGGCGAAGGAGGTACGACCCATGCGCAGGCGGGAGCGAGTGGGCCGCCGCTTCGAGCGATGCGCGGTGCGGCCCGAGCGGGAACCGCCGGAAGACAGTCGGGTGCGAATAGGCGCGAAAGAATCGGGGCTCACCAGGCCCATCTCCACTAACCCCCAGAGGGCCTCGCGGGTCTCCTCGGTGGTACCGGGGGCCTCGGCGGCAATATCAGCAAAGAGGAAGCCACCTCCGCGGCCGAGGACATCGAGGATGGAGCGCTGCACCATGCTGACGCCCTCGGCATCCGTTTCCGGGGCGAGTTGAGCAGCATAGTCTGAGGGCAACAGCATGATCCAGGGGTCGGCCGCGCCGGCCTTGCCAGCACCCACAATGAGCACCTCGCCATTGGAAGTGAGCTCATCGAGCATGGTGGGTGAATAATCGCCCACCCGGGCGGGCAGGATGAGCGATTCCCACGCGGAGGCGGGCAGGCGCACCCCGGCGAGCTGCTCGATGACGGAAAAGACGCCATCGGCACCGCGCAGGGCCGGGCGCTTTCCAGCCGGTGCGATGCTATGCCACTCCGGCAAGAAACGGGCGAAGGTAGCGCCCGAGACCGGCTCGGTAGCAGCCCGCGCGGCGGCGAGCGAGCGCGAGCGAATGGTCTTCAGCACCGCGGCGGCGCAGTACTCCTGCTCCTCCACTCCCTGCCGGTAACGGCCTTCCACTACCCCATCGAGCGCGCCGAGGACGGTGTGCGCGGCGGAGACGGATATGTCGAAGGCCGCGGTGAGATCGCGCAGCACAAACGGACCGCGGGTGCGGGCCCAGCGCGAGACCAGCTGCGGTAAGGCATCGGAAATAGTGGCTACCTGGGCGGGGATGCCGGGAGGAATGGGGATGCCCAGGGCGTCGCGAAGCAGGGGCGCATCCTGTGCTTGGGCTAGGTGCTCGCGGCCGCCAATGCGCACGCGCATAATCCGGGTGCCCAGCTGGTCTAGGGCGGAAAGCGGCACGTCGGTGTGCTCGCCTAGCTCGTCTATGGGAATCGGCCCCAGCACACGAAGCAGGTCCGCAACTTCCTCGGTGGTGCGCGCCCGGCGCGAGGGATGGGTGCGCTGGAGCTGGGCATGGACCTCGGCGATGATCTCCGGATCGAGCAACTCGCGCAGCTCCACCGTGCCGAGCAGCTTGGCTAAAAGCGCCGGGTCGAGGGCCAAGGCGGCCGCGCGCTTTTCCGCCAACGGGGAATCGCCCTCGTACATAAACGCGCCGGTGTAGTTAAACAGCAGCGAAGAGGCAAACGGCGAAGGCTGCTCGGTGGTGACCTCCGCGATGCGGATGCGCCGGTGGCCCAGCTCCCGCATGACTTCCGTAAGAGCTGGGACATCGTAGACATCCTGGACGCACTCGCGCACCGTCTCCAGGATGATGGGGAAGGACGGATACTTGCGGGCAACGTCCAAAAGCTGTTCGGCGCGCTGGCGTTGCTGCCACAGCGGCGCGCGCTTGCCGGGATTGCGCCTAGGCAAAAGCAGCGCGCGGGCTGCGCACTCGCGGAACCGGGAGGCAAAGAGCGCGGAGTTGCCCACTTGCTCGGCCACGATATCAGCGATCTCATCCGCGTCGAAGGCAAAGATGGATCCATCGGGCTCGGATTCTGCCTCCGGCAGGCGCAGCACGATTCCATCATCGCCGGCCACCGCCTGCGGATCCATGCCGGTGCGCTCGCCTACCCTGGCCCCCACCGCAAGTGCCCACGCGGAGTTGACCGGCCGGCCAAACGGGGTATGCAGCACCACACGCCAATCGCCTAGCTCATCGCGGAAGCGCTCAAGCACCAAAGTCTTTTCATCCGGGATGACACCGGTGGCTTCATTCTGCTCCTGCAAATAGGCCACGATATTGGAGCGCGCATTATCATCGGCATCTGCAATGATATCCGGCGACGAAAATACCTCGCGGCGGTACTCGCCCAACGCCTTGCCCAGCTCATAGGGGCGGCCCGCGCCATCGCCATTCCAAAACGGCAGGCGCCCGGTATGCCCCGGTGCGGGCGTGACCAACACCTGGTCGCGAGTGATGTCCTCGATGCGCCAACTGGTAGCGCCCAAGGTAAACACATCGCCCACCCGGGACTCGTAGACCATCTCCTCATCCAGCTCGCCCACCCGGCGCGGAGCACCACCGGAGCCCTCGCCCGAACCGGTATAGAGGAATACGCCAAACATGCCCCTATCCGGAATCGTGCCGCCACTGGTCACGGCCACGCGCTGGGCGCCAGGCCGCGCGGTCATTACTCCCGTCACACGGTCATAGACCACGCGGGGTTTAAGTTCCGCAAAGTCCGTGGACGGATACACACCGCTTACCAAGTCCAGCACGGAGTCATAGACTTCCCGCGCTAGATCGCGGTAGGGCCAGGCCCGGCGGACCATCTCGTACCACTCATCGGCATCGAGCCCGTCCTCGCCGGCCGCGGCCACGGCCGCCACTGTCTGCTGCGCCAGTACGTCCAGCGGGTTGCGCGGGGTATGCATTTCCTCAATGAGCCCGGCGCGCATGCGCGATACCGTCAGCGTGGACTGCACCAGATCCGCGCGGTGCTTGGGATAAAAGGAGCCGTGCGAAACCGCGCCCACAAAGTGCCCGGCGCGGCCCACGCGCTGCAGCCCGGAGGCCACGGAGGGCGGCGATTCCACCTGCACGACTAGCTCCACGGCACCCATATCGATGCCCAGCTCCAGCGAGCTTGTGGCCACCACGGCATTGAGCGTGCCCTCCTTCAGCATCGTCTCTGTCATCGCGCGCTCGTCCTTGGATACCGAGCCGTGGTGGGCGCGGGCGATGACCGCCGGGGCCTTGCCGGCGACGTCGACCTGTTTCATCAGTTGGGCTGGGTCGCGCCGAGTCTCAGGCGAGAGCGAATCCGGATCGTGCTCTTGTGCATAGAGCTCATTGAGCCGGCTGGTCAGTCGCTCGGCGGTGCGCCGAGAGTTTACAAATACCAACGTGGAGCGATGCGCCATGATTTCCGCATAGAGGTCATCCTCAATAAACGGCCAGATGGACTTGGCCGTGGGCAGCGCGGATTCATCCACGGAAGGAGAGCTGATGCCAATCGCATCATCCACCGTCATCTCCCCAATGGTGGAGCCTTGCTCCGGCGTGGGGAGATCGGACATATCCTCCACCGGCACATGCACGTCCAGCTGCCACTTCTTCTCCGCGGCCGGCGCCACAATTTCCACCGGCCGGTTGCCGCCCAAGAAGTTTGATACCGCAGACAGCGGCCGCACGGTGGCGGAAAGTCCAATGCGCTGGAAGTCTCCTGCCACCTGCTGCAGGCGCTCCAAAGTCAGAGCCAGATGCACGCCGCGCTTGGTACCGGCTAGGGCATGGATCTCATCGATGATGACGGTATCCACCGTCTTTAAAATCCCCGCCGCCTTGGAGGTCAGCATCAAATAGGCCGACTCCGGGGTGGTAATCAAGATATCCGGCGGCGTGCGCACCTGCTGCGCACGCTCCGCGGAAGGCGTATCGCCCGAGCGCACGCCTACCGATATATCCGGCACCTCCAGCCCTAGGTTCTCCGCAGTGCGCGCGATGCCGGTCAGCGGGGCGCGCAGGTTATTTTCCACGTCCACGCCCAGCGCCTTGAGCGGCGAGATATACAGCACCTTCACCCCGGCGGCGGATCCAGTTGTCCCTGACCCCACCGGCAGCGCCAGCTGCCCCTCGCGCTCGACCAAATTATTCAGCGCCCACAAGAACGCGGCGAGCGTCTTACCAGAACCGGTAGGAGCCACCACAAGGGCGTGCTCGCCACGGGAAATCTTCTCCCAGGCCTGCGCCTGCACGGCGGTAGGAGCAGCAAATACATCCTTAAACCACTGCGCTACTTGGGGCCGGAAGCGGTCGAGGATGTTTTCTGGCATGCCCACACTCTAGTCCGCGTTGTAATGTGGGCACCATGACCGTCGAGATTTCTGATTCCCGCCTGACCAATTCCCTCGCCCAGGGCTGCGGTGAGATCCTGAAAGGCGTGCGCAACGGGGGCCTGCTACGGGGCCTTTCGCTTGGCGACGCCGGCGATGAAGCCGCCCAAGAATGGATCTCCCGCGTCCTCGAGCAGCACCGTCCCCAGGACGGCATGCTCTCTGAGGAAGCCTCCGATGACCTAGCCCGTTTGAAGAAGGACCGCGTATGGATCGTGGACCCGCTCGACGGCACCAAAGAATTTGCCACCGGCCGCCAGGACTGGGCCGTGCATATCGCCCTGGTAGAAAACGGTATCCCCATCCACGCGGCGGTAGGCCTGCCGGACAAGGGCGTAACCTTCAAATCCTCGGACGTGCGCGCAGTCACCGGCCCGCTGTCCAAGAAGTTCGTCATCTCCCGCAACCGCCCGCCCAAGGTAGCCGACTACATTGCGGAAAAGATGGGCTATGAAACCGTGGGCGTCGGCTCTGCGGGCGCCAAGGCCATGCACGTGCTGCTCGGCGATTATGACGGCTATATCCACGCCGGTGGCCAGTACGAGTGGGATCAGGCCGCTCCGGTGGGCGTCGCCCAGGCGGCCGGCCTGCACTGCTGCCGCCTCGACGGCTCCGAAATCCGCTTCAATAATGAGGACACCTTCATCCCGGACATCCTCATCTGCCGCCCCGAGCTGAAGGATGAAATCTTGGAGCACGCCCAGGCCTTTGCCGCGGAGCACGGCGTATTCTAAACTAGTGCGCATGATTGAGACCCCGTATGAGGATCTGCTGAAGAAGGTCCTAGAGACCGGCACCCCCAAAGGCGATCGCACCGGCACCGGCACGCGTTCTATTTTTGGTGCGCAGCTGCGCTATAACTTGGCCGAGTCCTTCCCGCTGCTGACCACCAAGAAGGTCTACTTCCATGCGGTGTTGGGCGAGCTTTTGTGGTTCCTCAAAGGCGAGTCCAATATTAAGTTCCTGCAGGACAATAAGGTCCGCATCTGGAACGAATGGGCGGATGAGAACGGCGAGCTAGGACCGGTCTACGGCGTGCAGTGGCGCTCCTGGCCCACCCCGGACGGGCAGCACATCGATCAGATCCAGCAGGCGCTCGACACTCTGAAGAATAACCCGGATTCCCGCCGCAACTTGGTCTCTGCATGGAACGTCGCGGAGCTAGACAGGATGGCTCTGATGCCCTGCCACCTGCTCTTCCAGCTCTACGTGGCCGATGGCACCTTGTCTATGCAGGTCTATCAGCGCTCGGCCGATATGTTTTTGGGCGTTCCCTTTAATATCGCCTCCTACGCGGCGCTGACCCACATGTTTGCCCAGCAGGCTGGCCTCAAGGTGGGCGAGCTCATCTGGACCGGCGGCGATTGCCATATCTATAACGACCATGTGGAGCAGGTCAAAGAACAGCTTTCCCGCGAGCCGCGCCCCTACCCGCAACTCAACCTCCACAAGGCGGAAGACATGTTCTCCTATGACTTCACCGATTTTGAGATTGAGGGCTACGACCCCCACCCCACCATCAAGGCGCAGGTGTCCGTCTAATGTTGGGCGCAATCTGGGCACAGTCCCTGGACGGCATCATTGGCGATGGCGAGCAGATGCCCTGGCACGTGCCGGAGGATCTCAAGCACTTTAAGGACGTGACCATGGGCGCGCCGGTCATCATGGGACGGAAAACCTGGGAGTCCCTCAACCCCAAGTTCCGCCCGCTTCCCGGCCGCGAGAACTACGTGCTCTCCTCCCGCACGCCCGGCCAGTGGTCCGCCGGCGCCCAGGTGCTTACCGCGATGCCCTCGCTTTCCGACGCCTGGGTTCTCGGCGGCGGCCAAATCTACACCGCTACTTTGGACCAAGTGGACCGCATTGAGGTCACCCTCATGGGCGTTAATATCGGTAGCACCTACGGCGATAAATCCATCTACGCCCCCGCCATCCCCGAGGAGTTCGGCCTGGCCCACAGCACCGACTGGCTCACCTCCGCCAAGGGCCACCTCGCGCTGCCGGACAAAGAGGCCAGCGACCTCCCCATCAAGTACCGCTTTTTAACCTACGACCGAAAGGATACAGCCTAATGACTGTACAAACCCCCGAAACCAACTCCGACGTCACCATTTTCTACGCCGACTGGTGCCCCTTCTGCGCCAAGCTCATCAAGAACTTGGACCGCACCGAAACTCCATACGAGCTTGTCGACGTCGAGGGTGAAAACGCCGACGACATCAATGCCTGGATCGAATCCGTCAACGACGGCAACCGCATCATCCCCACTGTCCTCTACTCCGACGGCACCCACGAGACCAACCCACCAGCTTCCTCCGTGCGCAATAAGCAGAAGGAATTGGCCGAAAGCTAACCCACACCCCAGCCATTTCGGGGCGCTCCTGCCCCACTGCTATGATTAGCCAAGTTGCACACGCAACCCCGCCCCAGTAGCTCAGGGGATAGAGCACGGCTCTCCTAAAGCCGGTGTCGGTGGTTCGAATCCACTCTGGGGCACCAAGTTTTTCACAATAAATCCCTGTTGACCAGTGTCAACAGGGATTTCTCAGCAGTGCACCCTGCCCCTCATGGAACCCCTGCTACTGTTCCTCATTCTCGCGCGCAATTGGAATTGTAAGCGCCACGTAAACAGTGAGGCTCACCAGCAAGACGAGGTGTAAAGGCTCCTCGAACATCGCCCGCGAACCGTTCTGTATCCATTCAAACCCCAGCAAGGCAATGATGCCGACGGTCTGGACAACGAAAGCAATTCTGATGTTTCGCAAATTCTTGGCAAGCAAACGCTCGTCAGAGATTTTGTTTAAGAATGGCAATTTGGTTCCTCCCAAAATAGTTGATCCAGCGAGCTACCCAACCTGTGGCAGATCGCAAGGCAAAGCTTCAAGGTCGGGTTATACCGGCCATTTTCAAGCAAATTGATTGTTTGACGCGTAACCCCAACATCCTTGGCCAACTGAGCCTGGGTCAGCTCAGCCTGCAGCCTCGCAATCTTTAAGGGACTCATCAAACCTCCTAATGTCGGGTATACACGACTATATGTAATCTATACACGACATTCAAGGGTTCAGTACAGCACCCCAAGGATGAAAAGCTCTGACACTGCATAACTTTGTACTAGCCGCGACTAAATCCGCCAGCACTTCTCGACACTGACCCCAGCTGAGATATTGCCAAAAGACCCTCGCCTTTCCGACGAAATGCATCAACCTTTGACAGGCCCACGAAAGACAACCTAGGAACACAAACGCCGCCGATTCCACAACTCGAAGTTCCTATAATTGATCTGACCCTAGTATTGACCAAGACATTTGCAACCAGAGCCTTCGTCTCGGCGATCATATACAATCTGGATTCATCTTCTTCACAGCCTGCTTTTTATGAATTGCTCTGGTTCGAAGCACGGCCGCCCTCCCGCGCCGACTAGACAAGGCTTTCAGCGAACCATTCCACCGCATACCGGAATAAAGGCCGGTATCAGCCCTCTGCTTTGAAAGTCAGGCGAGTCAATTTCCACCCCGGAAACTTTTCCGGTTCCATAACTACGTTGGACACATCCACCTGGAGTTCTTCTTCAAGTTTTACCCGCTCTTGAAAGTCGTTCGTATTCCTAACATGCCTATAAGCCACATCCGCTGTCTGCCCAGGTCCAAAGTGCAAAGTTCCGACTATAAAGTCTCCGTATCGGGGAATATAGAATCCTCGGGTACCTCCCCGGAAACCATCCGGCCGATAGAACACCTCTCCATTATCAAACTCCCATGCACCACCTATAACTACGGCTTTGAACCGATTATTTTTGATGACCGCTCGTTGGGAACCGAGGTAGTGCAACTCAAGGTCCGGCTTTCGCAAATTATCAAATGCCCAAAGAGCAATCGCAACAAGGAAGCCAGAAATTATTCCGGACACCACTCCAGTAATAAGATTTACAAACATGCACAGATTATAAAATCTGCCGGCTAGTGGCCATCGGAGTGAAAATCATTTCACAGGATGAATTGGAAAATCACCCCATGGATTTTCCACTCTGAAATACTCAAAAGGCCGATGCGGAAGCAATTCGACAGTCCCGTCGGTACGACGAATCCAATGCTCACCACGAGCATCCGTAAACGAAATCTCAACTCCTGGCTTCCGCATCATTCCTCCCCAGGTATGTTCCAACCACATAGAATACGTTCCAGGGGGCACCATCCAACGAAGGTACCGATTAGTATTTGGGCGACAATCTTCGCTCATGGCTGATACCGCCTCACTCGTCTGGGGCCCGCTGCCTACGGAAATAACTAGATGAATAACGGGCCTGACCCCCGGAAAGTAGACACGTCGGGGGTTAGCTATGCTGCTTGGGTCAGTGTAGCTGAATTCTCGGCTTCAAAGACGTCAGGAGCTGAAAGATTGCACCAGGAGTGCCGTCGGCGTGTGT
>NZ_JASPHV020000080.1:0-294 GCF_030229435.2 Corynebacterium sp. MSK122
TATGTGGAACACGTACTTATTTGAATGCTGTTTGGTGTTTCGGCTGCATTGAGATGGATTGGTTGGCATGTGATTGTGTTCAACTTTGTGGTTTCCTCTTTTTTGACCCCGTCGGGTTGAGGGAACTTTTTTCTTTGTAGTAATTTTTTGGACGCCAGCATGAGCCTTTTGTGGTTTGTGGTGGTTTGTTCTTTTGTTGGGTTTCGGGCTTTTCACGGCCTGTTTCGGATTTTTTCTGAAATTTTTTTGTGGAGAGTTTGATCCTGGCTCAGGACGAACGCTGGCGGCGTGCTT
>NZ_JASPHV020000081.1:0-280 GCF_030229435.2 Corynebacterium sp. MSK122
TTTCGGCTGCATTGAGATGGATTGGTTGGCATGTGATTGTGTTCAACTTTGTGGTTTCCTCTTTTTTGACCCCGTCGGGTTGAGGGAACTGTTTATTTTTTCTTTGTAGTAATTTTTTGGACGCCAGCATGAACCGTTGTGAAGTGTTTTTGCTTTGTGGTTTGTGGTGGTTTGTTCTTTTGTTGGGTTTCGGGCTTTTCACGGCCTGTTTCGGATTTTTTCTGAAATTTTTTTGTGGAGAGTTTGATCCTGGCTCAGGACGAACGCTGGCGGCGTGCTT
>NZ_JASPHV020000082.1:0-278 GCF_030229435.2 Corynebacterium sp. MSK122
GAATCGACCACGCTGCCACTGCGGCGGCGACATGAAACGCAACGGAACTACCAGCAAAGGAACCACACGATGGCGATGTAAAGCCTGTGGGGCATCAAGCATCAAACGTCGCCCCGACGTCACCAACGCAAGAATTTTTGCGGATTTCATCGAGCATTGCACCACCACAATCTCGCTAACTGCACTGGCTAAACGCAACAAAGTAAGCCACTCAACTATGAAGCGCAGATTTACATGGTGCTGGCTTATTGACGTACCGGATCCCACCGTGGCACATA
>NZ_JASPHV020000083.1:0-275 GCF_030229435.2 Corynebacterium sp. MSK122
AGCCAAGCTCACGAATAGTCTTGGTAACTGATTGCGTGCGTTTATAAACCTGGATGGCTCGACGTCGCTCTTCTTTGGTATACGAACGATTCATGATGGAATTCTCCAAAATTCCGTCCGCATCCCCAAATGTGTGTCTGGCTCGGCCTGTCGCTGGGGTTAGATTTGGCCTTTTTGGATGCCGATTGAGTGGGTGTACTCGGTGTCGATACCGTTGTCGTAGAGGGCTGGTCGTCCTGTTTCGTGGTCGACTTGGTTCTCGGTGTGGGTCAGGA
>NZ_JASPHV020000084.1:0-270 GCF_030229435.2 Corynebacterium sp. MSK122
TCGCAGGGTACTTCCTTTCGAGGATAGGTAAGAGTTGATTCGAAAGGTACCCGCGATGGTCGCCTTCATGCACACCGGCACAAGACTTACCGCGGGCTACAGATACACCACGTTAGGGGACGCAACCCCGGAAAAGACACACTTTTGGGGATGCGGACGGAATTTTGGAGAATTCCATCATGAATCGTTCGTATACCAAAGAAGAGCGACGTCGAGCCATCCAGGTTTATAAACGCACGCAATCAGTTACCAAGACTATTCGTGAGCTTG
>NZ_JASPHV020000085.1:0-261 GCF_030229435.2 Corynebacterium sp. MSK122
CAAGGCCAAGTGTTTGAATGGCGCTTTGTGACACACGTGCCGTGCACAGTTGTAAAAAGTAAATTGTTTGTATGTTGGTGCATTGTTGGGTGTCTGGGGCATTATTCCCCTTTTTTTGTGTGCCTGATCATTATTCTTGCTGACACTGTGTGTGTTGGTGGGGTGTGGTTGGGGTGTTGTGTGAGAACTGTATAGTGGACGCGAGCATTAAACACGCCGGATGGGCTGCATTTGTGTGGTTTGTTTGTGTGTGTTTGTGTG
>NZ_JASPHV020000086.1:0-261 GCF_030229435.2 Corynebacterium sp. MSK122
CACACAAACACACACAAACAAACCACACAAATGCAGCCCATCCGGCGTGTTTAATGCTCGCGTCCACTATACAGTTCTCACACAACACCCCAACCACACCCCACCAACACACACAGTGTCAGCAAGACTCATGGTCAGGCACACAAAAAAAGGGGAATAATGCCCCAGACACCCAACAATGCACCAACATACAAACAATTTACTTTTTACAACTGTGCACGGCACGTGTGTCACAAAGCGCCATTCAAACACTTGGCCTTG
>NZ_JASPHV020000087.1:0-255 GCF_030229435.2 Corynebacterium sp. MSK122
TTTTAAGAATCCCGTTTGCTCGTTTCAGTTCGCGGTTTTCGCGGCGCAGACGCCTGAGTTCTTCTTCCATTGTTTCGCCGCCTGAAGCGTCAGAATTATCGCGTACTGAGGCGCTGTCACGGTACCAGGCCCGCAACGTGTGGTGAGATACTCCAAGCAGCTCACCGACCTCCGTGTAGGCGCGTTGCAGTGAGCAAGACTCCAGGCGGACCATTTCGATGATCTGATGGACCGCCTTCTCCTTGAACTCGACGG
>NZ_JASPHV020000088.1:0-255 GCF_030229435.2 Corynebacterium sp. MSK122
GGCGACGATGATCGCGCAGCATTCTACGACGATGTTGACCGCAAGATTCATCAGATTTGGTCGGACTCCGATCAGGTTTACGGTGCTCCGCGGATCACCGCAGAACTTACCGAGCGCTACCACATTGTGCTTAACCGTAAGACTGTGGCTAAACGAATGCGCATGATGAGCATTGAAGGGATTTCACCGCGGGCCTTTGTCCCAGTGACAACGGTCCAAGCCAAACGTAAGTCCACGCTTCCTGACCTGGTCAAG
>NZ_JASPHV020000089.1:0-255 GCF_030229435.2 Corynebacterium sp. MSK122
ATAGCTTTGCCGGCATCAGTACGTGGGCGTGAGGTTGTGTAGCGACGAACTACACGCTGTGCGTGGACAAGGCAACGCTGCACATATGTTGTTGACCAGCAGGTTTTTATTGCGCTTGCTGTTCCTTTCCCGCCATCTGTCGTTGCGATTAACGGGGCAGGGATGCGTTCGAGTAGGCGTGTGTAATCGGGAGCGGTTTCGTGTTTGCACCAGTGCCAAGCAACAACGTGGTCGAGGGTGGAAGCTACAATCAAG
>NZ_JASPHV020000008.1:0-99520 GCF_030229435.2 Corynebacterium sp. MSK122
GCAAGACTCCAGGCGGACCATTTCGATGATCTGATGGACCGCCTTCTCCTTGAACTCGACGGAATACTTTCTAGGCATAGTTCAATCCTTCCTTAGCTGAGGTAGGAACTAAACCCAGGACGCTTCAGCACGAGGAACATAGCGATAAACGCTAGGACCATTACCGCAATGAGCCCACCGGTAAGCGCGGCATCGGAACCCGAGCCACTATTGGCTAGGGCGTCAATGGATGTACCGCTGCCTGCTAGGACGGCGACCAACAGCAAATAGAGAATGAAGACAACTACCATCTGCACCAGTGGACCGAAAATCCACTGCGCCCAATTGCGGCCGAAGTAGCGGAAGCTATCACCGATTACCTGAATGGCATCTACATCCCGGCCAAACAGGGAATCGTCTCCCGGATACGGGCTTCCGGCGTATCCAGGCTGGCCGTATTGCTGCTGTCCATATTGTTCCTGGCCGAATTGCTGTTGACCAAAGTGCTGTTGTCCGTAGCCAGACTGGCTATTCGCGTCGTGCCCACGAGATGCAGACTCATTGCCAGCTCCGGGATACTCTGCACCGTTGTTTCTTGAATTAAAGGAATCATTATTCGAATAGGGATTGCTCATAAATTTAAAGCTAGGGGCATACATTGGTGCGGGAAACTCGAGCAAGCAATTGTTACCTATACGTTACCGAGTTGTACCCCTCTTTTACCCCAAGGCGGAAGTTTGAAGTTCACGTGTGAGCGCACAGCGCCCCTACGGCCCCTTCGCGTAGCAGGACTGTAGGGGCACTGCTGGACCCGCCGATCGCCATCGCTTCTTCTGCTATTGGGCGTGAACAGCAGGCTTAAAGCTGGGGCGACGCGATTCGTACGTAGCGATTGCATCCTCGTTGCGGAGCGTAATGCCGATATCATCCAGCCCTTCCATCAACCGCCAACGGGTGTAGTCATCAATATCGAAGCGGTAGGTATTTTCACCCACTGTGACTGTTCGAGCCTCCAGGTCCACGGTGACCTGGGTTTCTCCTGCTTCCAGCTGTTTCCAGATGAGCTCAATATCTTCTTGCTCCATCAATCCAGTAAGCAGTCCGGACTTTCCAGCGTTGCCGCGGAAAATATCAGCAAAGCGGGAAGAAAACACGGCGCGGAAGCCGTATTCGCTCAACGCCCACACTGCGTGCTCACGGGAGGAGCCGGTGCCAAAATCACTGCCCGCGAAAAGCACCGAGCCATCCTTGAATTGCGCCTGGTTGAGTACAAAGTTGTCATCAGAGCGCCAGTTTGAAAATAGGCCATCTGAAAAGCCGGTACGCTTGACCGACTTCAAATAGCGCGCGGGGATGATCTGGTCAGTATCCACGTTGGAAGCGCGCAGGGGCACGCCCGTTCCCGTATGCGTAATAAATTTCTCCATCGTCAATGCCTTTCTAAGCGCTTAATCCAGATCTGCCGGGCTAGACAGGTAACCGGTCACGGCAGTCGCGGCAGCCACCTGCGGGGAGACAAGGTGCGTGCGCCCACCAGGGCCTTGACGCCCCTCGAAGTTGCGGTTGGAAGTGGAGGCGGATCGCTCACCCGGAGCCAATTGATCCGGGTTCATACCCAAGCACATCGAGCAGCCGGCGGTACGCCACTCCGCGCCGAACTGTCGGAAGACTTCGTCGAGGCCCTCCTTCTCCGCTTGGGCCTTGACCACGGCGGAGGACGGCACGACCATCATCCGCGTATTGGCAGCGATGGTGCGCCCCTTGACCACGTCGGCCGCAGCGCGCAGGTCTTCGATGCGGGCATTGGTACAGGAACCAACGAAGACGGTGTCGATCTTGATATCGCGCAGCGGAGTACCTGGCTGCAGGTCCATATACTGCAAAGCCTTTTCCACAGTGGCCTTTTCATTATCATCACCACAATCTTCCGGATCTGGGACCTTCTCCCCTAACGGAAGGCCCTGTCCAGGATTAGTTCCCCACGTAACAAATGGGGTCAGCGAGGAGCCATCAATTTCCACGACAGTATCGAATTCTGCGCCTTCGTCCGTGGGAAGTGTCTTCCAATACCCAACTGCAGCATCCCAGTCTGCTCCTGTGGAAGCGAACTCGCGGCCCTTGACATACTCGAAGGTCGTCTCATCGGGAGCGACCATGCCAGCGCGGGCTCCTGCCTCAATAGACATATTGCAGATGGTCATGCGCGCTTCCATGGACATCTTGCGGATGGCCTCACCGCGATATTCAATGATGTGGCCCTGCCCGCCACCGGTACCGATTTTCGCGATAATGGCCAAGATGAGGTCCTTGGCAGATACCCCCTCTTGCAGCTCGCCAGTCACCTCAATAGCCATGGTTTTGAATGGCTTTAAAGAAAGCGTCTGCGTAGCCATGACGTGTTCTACCTCAGAGGTGCCAATACCCATGGCGATAGAACCAAAGGCGCCGTGCGTGGAGGTATGCGAGTCGCCACACACGATTGTCATACCCGGCTGGGTGATTCCCAGCTGCGGGCCAACTGTGTGCACAATGCCCTGCTGGGCATCACCCATAGAGTGCAAGCGCACTCCAAATTCCTCGCAATTCTTGCGCAGGGTCGATACCTGGGTGCGTGAAACCTCATCCTTGATTTCCAAGAGGTTGCCGGACTTGATGCCTTGCGTGGGAACGTTATGGTCCTCGGTGGCCAAGTGCAGCTCAGGGTAACGCAACGTGCGGCCGGCCAGCCGCAAGCCATCAAATGCCTGCGGACTGGTAACTTCATGTAATAGCTGAAAGTCAATAAAGATGAGGTCTGGTGCCCCAGCGTCGCCGTGTTGGACGACGTGATCTCGCCACACTTTTTCTGCCAATGTCAGCTTCTGGTTCATAAACATCTCTCCACACTTGAAATCTCATAAGTTGGGACGTAGATTTCATTGTATGGGAGAGTATAGCGCAGTTTCCGGAATTAAGGTGTTGGATCGAGCAATGGCCATAATGATGGCCGCCGCCAACCACCCCTCCACCCTCAATGAATTATGCGAAACCACGGGGCTACCTCGGGCGACAGCACACCGATTGGCCACCGCACTCGAAGCACACCGCATTCTCGTTCGCACCCCCGATGGAAAGTGGAAGGCCGGCCCAGCCCTTCCCGGCAACCGCGATCACCTCCTCGAGGCAGCCGGGCCAATCATAGAGAAACTGCGCGAGCATACCGGAGAATCCATCCAGCTCTATGAGGTCACCGGAAATACCCGCACCTGCATCGCCTCCAGGGAGCCGGAATCCGGCCTCCACAACGTCGTGCCAGTCGGGCGCCAGCTACCACTTAGCTCCGGCTCTGCCGCACGCATCATTGCCGCATATGTAGACATCAATACCGAAGACGCCTCGTTTACCCAAGAAGACATTGAGGCGGCCCGAAACCAAGGCTATTCCGAATCTATTGAGGAACGCGAAGCCGGCTTAGCGTCCATCTCAGCGCCGGTTTTCGATAGTTCCGGAACCTTCCTCGCAGTGTTGTCGATTTCCGGATCTGCCGAGCGCTTCCGACCTTCCCCGGCCCAGAAATACGCCGACATTCTCACTTCCGCCGCACGCGAATTGAGCAATCTCCTCTAAGGCCCTCCCCAGCTTTACGACGCCCGCCTCCACCTAGCCCCAAGGAGGCGGGCCCTTTTATTTCCCAAACCAGAAAATTAGAGAAACGCGCCCACACCTATTGAAACTCAAATGAAAATACACTTTAATGAAAACACACTGAAAACAACGGGGAACGTCCCCTACCAGAGAGGATCAGGCATCATGACCCACACCACCCACGAAGACCACACCCACACCCATGGCGCCGATTGCGGCCACGCTTCCTTCCCGCACGGTGACCACACCGACTATCTCCACGAGGGCCACATTCACCGTGAGCATGATGGCCACTGGGATGAGTGCGAGACCACCGAGCACGTTGAAGCCGAGGCGCACGCCAACCACACCCATGGTGAAGGCTGCGGCCACGTAGCGATCCCGCACGGCGACCACGTGGACTACCTGCATGACGGTCACCGCCACGCCGCCCACGGCGATCACTACGACGAGCACTAAGCGCCTATCGGGGCCTAGCCCCAAATCGCTTGCCGCCTAGGCCCCTTGAACTATGAGCCTAGGCGGCCTTTCTATGCCCACCCCTACTCCTGAACTCATTCCCGAAATTCACACCAGAAACATATCTGCAAGTTCGACAGGACGCGCTCTCTCATTTCTGTTAAAACTGACAGTCAGACTATTAGTTCTTTCCGGTTGGGTGCTACGGTTCTTCGAGTGATTACTAGTTGGAAGATTTTTCTCCAAGATTTTGTCCGCTTGTGGCGGACCCCGCAGGTCTGGGTGATCCTCATTGGTTTGATGATCACCCCAGCCCTGTATTCCTGGGTAAACATCTCCGGTTTCTGGGATCCATACGGAAACACAGAACACCTCAAAGTCGCCGTAGTTAATGAGGACAAAGGCGCATCCTCGGAGATGACCGGCCACTTAGACGTCGGCGGGCAGATGATTGACAAGCTGCATGACAATGACAAGCTGGGCTGGCAGTTCATGGACCGCCAGGAAGCCGAAGACGCCGTTAAGAAGGGTGACGTCTTCGCCTCGGTGATCGTCCCCGAGGACTTCTCGGCCGATTTCGTTAGCCTTTTTAAAGGTACCTATTCTCAGCCCACGCTGGAATATCACGTCAATGAAAAGCTGAACGCCATTGCACCAAAGATTACTGATACTGGCGCTTCGACCCTAGACACCACCATTAGCTCTACCTTTAATGAGCAGGTAGCGGATTCGGTGGCCACCGAGCTAAAGAACTCCGGTGGCGATTTGAGCCAGAAGATTAACAGTACCGCAAGCAAGACCGCGGATTCTTTTTCAGAGACTGCAGATACGGTAGCCAACTCCCGCAGCCAGCTTGCTGACGTGCATTCCACCATCGAAGACGCGCGCCCTACCATCGCGCAAGCCCGTGATTCTTTGGGCACGGTGCAAAAGACCATCGATGATGCCCAGACCGCCCTGGATCAACTTAACTCCATTACTGCAGAGGTCCAGCGGGAAGTTACTTCTTTCTCCGATGATGCCACCGCCGCCTATGTAGAAGGCACGACCGCGATGGCAGATGGAACCGCCTCCGCCAATGCCACCGTAGGCTCGGTCTCCGGCAAATTGCGCGGCGCGCTCAATCGCGTCGGTGCCGCCTCTGCGGGCGCGGCAGGAATCGTCGGTGAAGCTGACCGGGCTATCGATCAGCTTGAAAAGCTTGCGTCTTCACCGGCCCTGCCCCCACAGGTTTCCCAACAGATTAAGGATCAGGTAGGAGACCTCCGCGAACGCAATGACCAGAATAAGGCCGTTCTCGGTGACTTAGATACTCTCAACGGCGATACGAACGACACCATCGATTCGCTCAATAAGACCACGGGCATGTTGGAAAAGATGGCCGCCCAAACGCGCGATGATTCCCACGCGCTGCGCGATAATGTGGCCGAAGGCCTGCCCAAGCTCAATGCTGCGCTTTCCGACGTCACCGCTACCACCGGCAAACTTTCCGCCTCACTCGAAAGCCAGCAGGCACTGGTAGGGCAAACCGATGGGCTCTTGGGCGGCGTCGACGAGCAGCTAAGCCAGGCCCAGCAAGTAGTTGAGCGCTTTTCTGTGGACCTCGACGGTATTGAGGAGGGGCTTCGCGCCTCCCGCAGCGATGTGATTGCGCTGAGCAATACCGCCAATAACAATTCCATCCTGCAGTCTGTCAAGGGGCTGAACACCGATGAGGTGTCTTCCTTCCTTGCCTCCCCTGCAGAGATGGAAAGCCACGCCGTATTCCCTGTAAAGCACTACGGTTCCGGCATGTCCTCGCTCTTTATCAACCTCACTCTGTGGATCGGCGCGTTCATGCTGCTCATCATCTTCCGCGCGGAGGTAGACCCGCAGGGCCGGAAGAACCTCACCATTACCAAGGCTTACCTTGCCCGCTTCCTTTTGCTTTCCTTCTTTGCCATCGCACAGGCACTCATCGTCTCCATCGGCAACCTGGCCATTGGAGTTGAACATGCCAATGCATTGGCCTACGTCGCTACCGCAGTCATCGTAGGCCTGTGCTACCTGAGCATTACCTATAGTTTGATTTCTACGTTTGGACACGTAGGCCGCGGCATCGCGGTGGTCATCGCCTTCATCCAGATTCCGGGCGCATCCGGCATCTACCCCATTGAAATGACGCCGGACTTCTTCCGCGCCGTACACCCATTCCTGCCCTTTACCTATGGCATCGATGCCATGCGCGAGACCGTTGGTGGTTTCTACGGCAACCACTATGCACGCGACCTTGCCGCGCTCATCGGCATGGCCGCGATCGCTTACCTCATCGGTACTGTGCTGCGCCGCGGCCTGTCCAACGTCAACATGCTGGTCAACGACGAACTGCATAAGGGCGGTCTCGTTATCAATGAGCAGGTCCATCTGGTCGGCAGCCGGTACCGCTTTACCGACCTCCTCTATGCCTTGAATGACCGCGAGGCGTACCAACAAAGCTTGGAAGATAAATGGAGCATGGCGCGCAGGAATTACTCCCAGCTGATGAAGATTACCGTCGCGGTAGGCCTAGCGTTAGTCGTCGCTTTAGGCATCTACTCACGCATTAATCCTGAAGAAAAGGCCATCATCTTCGGCTTGGCCTGCCTGGTTACACTCATTGCGGTGGGTGTTATCTGCTCCCTTGAGTACGTCAAGCAGAGCATCGCGCACGATAACCGCCTGGCGGATCTCAGCGATGAGGAAATCCAGGAGCACCTCGTGCACCAACAGGAACACCCAAATCGCTACCTCCTAGAGGACTTAGACGAAGAATCCACACCTTCTAATACCAGCGAGACCAAGGAAATGCCCGCCGTTGATGGTGATGACTCCGGAAAGGGAGGCGAGTAAGTCATGAAAAACACTCTGACCATCCTCCGCGATGACCTCCACGCCATTCGCACCAATGTAATGACCGCGGTCATCATTTTTGGCCTTGCCATCATCCCGTTGCTTTTCACTTCCTTCAACGTGCTGGCTAGCTGGGATCCTTTTGCTAATACCAACCAGCTCAAGATTGCTGTGGCTAGCGAGGATGAAGGCCACGAAAGCGACCTCGCCTCCCTGAAGCTTAATCTGGGCGATGAGGTGCTCTCGCAGCTCAGCCGCAATCACGATATCGATTGGGTCATTACTGATAGCGCCGATGCAGTCGAAGGAACAAAGTCCGGCGAATACTATGCCGGCATTGTCCTTCCCAAAGACTTCAGCACGGACCTTCTCACGTTCTATGTAGAAGGAACCGAACCAAGCAAGCTCAACCTCTATACAAATGAGAAGAAGAATGCGCTGTCTACCACCATCACGCAAAAGAGTGCGGACGGCGTCATCCAGAAAATCGACGAGTCCTTCACCCGCGTGGTATCCAATGTCGGCCTTGGCGTCGTCTCGAATTTTGATAAATACCTCAATGAAGACGATACCCAGACTGCACTCAATAACCTGCACAATCGCGTCAATAACGTCAGCACCCGCCTTGATGCTGCGGCTGGCACCGTAGGTGCACTAAGCAATCTGGTCGACTCCACCCTGCCTCTTACGCAGGCTGCGGACAATATTCTCGCCGAGGCTGGACGCCAGGCTACGGAGACCAACAATGACCAAGGCGAAAACCCCATCGACGTTCTGCGCTCTACCCTCAATGACTCGGCTGGTTCGCTCGACGCTTCCTTGGCGGCTACAACGCAAAGCTACGATGCACTCTCTGCCCAGGTCGATGAGTTGCTCAATAATGCAAGCAACACCAGCGCACAAACGGCGCAGACCTACCGCACCGCTGCTGAACGGGTGGATGAGCAAACTCAGGCCTTTGAGGAAGTTCGCACTTCCATCAAGGACCAAGCCGATAAAGTAGCCCTACCTGCCGCGGTCGCGGGTGGATATAAGGCGATGATGGGCCAGATTGATGCCTCCATTGCCCAGAGCAACGCTCTGCATGATTCGCTCGTATCTACCGCCGATGACCTTGAGCAAGGCCGTGGCACGTCCCAAGACTCCCGGCAGCGCACCAAGGATGCCATCGCCAATGCCAAGCAGGCTGCTGAAAAGGCACGCAATTCCTATAACGAGAACCTCAAACCGCAGCTAGATCAGCTCAACCAGAGCGTCTCGGTTGTCGCGGACGATATTGATGCTATCAAGCAGGACATCGCAGGCATTCGCTCCTCGGTTTCCGAGAATGACGAGTCGCCACAGCAAAGCCTGGCGCGCGCCCGCGATACCACTGCCGGCCTTGCCGGCACCCTGCGGGAGCAAAGCGGCCGTTTTGCGGACATGGGCCGCAAGATCGACGAGGTGCGCCGTGGCGGCGATTTGGCCAAGCTGGCGGATATCGTCGGCAACGATCCAGAACTGCTTGCCTCTCGCATCGCCGCTCCCGTAGCTGTTGACCGCCAGCCGGTCTACCCTGTCGCTGCCTTTGGCGTGGGTATGACGCCGTTCTACCTCACCTTGTCGCTATGGGTAGGCGCCCTTCTGGCATGCGTGCTGGTGCATACCAACGCCGAGCGTAAATACTTGCGCAAGGACGAGAACGGGAAGTACGACGAGAGCGAATTCACCCGTGGTCAAGCGTTCTTCGGCCGCTTTGCCACACTCGGCCTGGTCGGCCTCGCGCAGGCCACCTTGGTGGTTCTCAGCCTCATCTTCTTCGTCCAGATCGAGCCTGCTCACCCATTCATGCTCATGTTTGCCGCATGGATAGTCTCACTGGTGTTTATGTTGATCATCTATGCACTTGTCATCACACTCGATAGTGCCGGCAAGGCCTTGGCGGTGTTGTTGCTCGTGATACAAGTCTCGGGCTCCGGCGGCGCATATCCGCTGCCTTTGCTGCCTGAATGGTTCCAGAACGTGAGCCCGTGGCTGCCAGCAACGTACGCCATTGATGCTTTCCGCAGCGCCATTGCGGGCACCTATCACGGCGATATATGGCGCGAGTTGGGCATGCTACTGCTATTTACCATCCCTGCACTCATCGTCGGCCTCGTTCTCCGCCGCGCCATGGATGCCTATCACAAGCGCCTGCAGAAAGCGATTAAAAAGACGAAGGTTATGGCGTAGCCACGCTTGCCGACGTCTCCCCTCCCGCCCTTCCTACACCGCCCACCAAGCCCTTTTCACGGTTTGGTGGGCTTTTTCATGGTCGGGTCCCACGCTAGTGCCCGAAAGACCTAGAAGGGGCTGGAAAAGCCGAATATGCATCCGCTAGGAAGGACTCGGATACCCTTTAACGCTAGGTCTAGCTCCTTCTTAAGGGATTCCATCGAACACAGCTATCGGGCACGTAACCACTTACAGCCCACTTGAGTCCCTACTGAAGGACCGCTACGGGAATCTGTGCCCCCGCTCTTTACCTCAGCTCCTATATACCGTGCCGCGGGCAGGACGGTTAGCCCTTGGACATCGAGGCCTGCCCTACATGCCGCTAGACCGGACAGGTCTAAGGGAAAGAAAAAGCTGCGGACCATGTGGCTCGCAGCTTTCCGTTGGTACCCCGTACGGGATTTGAACCCGTGTTACCGGCGTGAGAGGCCGGCGTCCTAGGCCGCTAGACGAACGGGGCGCGTTCGCAGCAATCGCACACTGTGCGTTGCGGACTTGTTAAGAGTAAACGATGGGTTAATTCAGCACAAATCGCGCGGTCAAGGAGGGTTTTGAGGGCAGGCGAAGGAAAACGCAAAAATTCCCGAGTCCGGTACTGCAGTGAGGGTTCTTCGTGGCCGAGGTGCGGATCGAATCAGTGGTTATTCCGCAAGCAATCTGTGGATAGTCCGTGGCCGAGAACGCTGTGCTAGTAGGACTCGGGATGGCGCTGTGCGTCGAAGTGCATATGCTGCAGGCTCCTATACTTCATGCAAACGTTGGTGGGAAGGAAGTTGTGGATTATAGCGTTACTACCTAGCTGTGCTTTCGGGCTGTGCGCCTTGGCTGTGGTGCGTTTCGCTTTCTGTCACCCGCTCTCCTTTCTGTTTGTTTTCTGCTGTACTTGCAGTCTATGCCTGCACGTGCAGGACAGGAAGGGTTTTGCGCAACTTCGCGGTGGTCTTAACCCTGGTTCCATTGGCAGGACGCGGCTAACTGCACGGACGAGTCCAATGGTCTGGGGGTAGGTTATAACCAGTTTTACTTGCGCCGTTGTCGCACCCCAGACTCTCGCTAGAAAAAGACAGAAAAAGACATTGCCCCGGATATGAAAAATCCTCCAACCTTTAGGTTGGAGGTCTTTGTACCCCGTACGGGATTTGAACCCGTGTTACCGGCGTGAGAGGCCGGCGTCCTAGGCCGCTAGACGAACGGGGCATAGAACTAGTGAGCCTGCCGTTTAAAGCATTTTCACTGCTGGCCTACCAGGACTCGAACCTAGAATGGCGGTACCAGAAACCGCTGTGTTGCCAATTACACCATAGGCCATTTGCTAACTTGCGTTGGAAGCTTACTGCCTTCCGGCTGTGCTCCCCTGCTCGCTGCAACGTGTAATAACTATAATGATCAACGCGTAAACTGCCAAATCGCCAGCGCACACGCCATTTTCAGGCCAGTAGAATGGTCAATAAAAAAGCGGCGAATGACAGCGCTGTAGTTCAGCTGTCATTCGCCACATCGAAGGGCGGGATTAGATATCTATCGCCGCCTTACGGGAGGCACTCCTCCTACTGCGTCGCCGGCACGTAGGGAGTCACTTCACGGGCCGCACGAAGGCGGGCCAGGGTGGACTCCTTACCCAGCAGCTCCATGGACTCAAAGAGCGGCGGGGAAACCTGGGCGCCGGAAATAGCTACGCGCAGAGCACCGTAAGCCTTACGAGGCTTCAACTCAAGGTCTTCAATAAGGGCCTTGGATAGTGCCGCCTCAATATTCTCGGTCTTCCACTCCGCAATGCCCTCGAGGGTCTCAATGCCCACCTCGAGAGGCTGAATGGCCTCTTCCTTGAGGTTCTTCTTCGCCGCCTTCTCATCGAGCTTTAGGTCGGCATCCGGGGTCACTAAAAAGCTCATGAGACCATAGGCATCAGACAGAGTCTTGATGCGGGTTTGTACAAGATCTGCGGCGAAGGCGAACTTCTCACCGTCATAGTCAGCCGGGAAATCCGTGTATTCGGTCAAGTAGTTACGCAGACGGAAGGCAAACTCTTCTGGGTCTAGCTGGCGGATGTGATCCGCGTTGATGGCCTCGAGCTTCTTCTGGTCAAAGCGTGCGGGATTACCCAGCACGTCGTGGACGTCGAAGTTTTCTACCAAGTCATCCATGCTGAAGATGTCCTGGTCCGCGGACAGGGACCAGCCCAACAGGGACAGGTAGTTGAGCATGCCCTCCGGGATGATGCCGTTATCGCGGTGGTTAAACAGGTTGGACTGCGGGTCGCGCTTAGACAGCTTCTTATTGCCCTCGCCCATCACGAAGGGTAGGTGGCCAAACTCTGGGGTGAACTCGGCAACGCCAATCTTCTTAAGGGCGTCGTAAAGCGCGAGCTGACGCGGAGTAGAAGAAAGCAGGTCCTCACCACGCAACACGTGGGTGATACGCATCAGGGCGTCATCAACCGGGTTAACCAGGGTATAGAGCGGCGCACCATTGGAGCGAGCCACCACATAATCTGGCTGGGTTTCAGATTTGAAGGTCATTTCCCCGCGCACCAGATCAGTCCAGGTCCAGTCCTGCTCCGGCATGCGCAGGCGCCAGACAGGCTTGCGACCTTCGGCCTCAAAAGCATCGATCTGCTCCTGGGTGAGATCGCGGTCAAAGTTGTCATAGCCCAGCTTCGGGTCACGGCCGGCCGCCTTGTGGCGCTCCTCTACCTCTTGGGCAGTGGAATATGCCGGGTAGACAAAGCCACCGTCGATGAGTTTGTCCAAAACTTCCTTGTAGATGTCCATGCGCTGGGACTGACGGTAAGGCTCGTGTGGGCCACCGACATCGATGCCTTCATCCCAGCCCAGCCCAAGCCAGGTCAGGGAATCAATGATGGCCTGGTAGGACTCTTCAGAGTCACGGGCGGCATCGGTGTCCTCGATGCGAAATACCAGCTTGCCGCCGGTATGGCGAGCATAGGCCCAGTTGAATAGTGCGGTGCGCACCATGCCTACGTGCGGTGTGCCGGTTGGGGATGGACAGAATCTAACGCGTACTTCAGTCATGCCAACCATCGTAGTGGAGCCGCCGATTCCAGTCCGCACCAGCCCAAGCGCCCTTAAAACCTGCCCGGCGCCTAGCGGTTTGCAGTCTATTCCTACACGCAAATTGGGGTAATTGGAAACGAGTTTCACTACAAAACCACAGGTCAATGAAACTGACTTCCATTACGGCTAACAGGTTATGAGAATCATTTTCTATAGTTTCTGGTGAACTTGTGAGAACTGTAGAAAGGCCTTCCCAACTGTGGCTTCCCCACGCATCCGTTTCCTTGCCACGCTGAGCACTTTGGCACTTATCACTCCCGCCACGGCTGTCGCAGGCCCCGATGATGGCAAGCACATCGCTACCAATACCCACGTTGACTCCCCCAAGTCTTTCTGGGAGAACAACGATTTCGTCCTAAAGTCCGAGTTTGGTGGTCAAGAGCCCCCGATTGCAGACACTGTTGCCTGGGTGGGCAAGGGCTACAGCGCTACGGATAACAGCAACCAGTATCTCTATACGCTTCCGGCAAACGGGACCCAAGACTACATTGGGGCCCCTGGCACGACTTATTACACAGCGCCGCACCAGGTATCCGGTAATACTTCGCCCATTTGGCTGGGCTTTGGCGCAGATGCTTCGCTGCCCACGGACAAATTCCGTGACGGCGTAGCCTTCCTTGACTTGCTCAGCGTCGATGGCCCCGGCGAGGTGGAGCTTTTTACCAATAAAGATGATGAGGCAGGCACCCAGCTGCACCGCATGCTCGGTTCCTTCCTGGATTCGCCGCACTCTGCCTACATTGTTGCCGGCACACATACGCACAACTCCACTCTGTTTACCAAGCCAGGACGATACCGCCTGACCTACCGCACCAGTGCGCGCGGAAAGGACGGCCAGCTCATAGCCAATGAGCCACAGACCACCACCATCCAAGTTGGCGGGCAAAAGCCCAAAGAGGAAAAAACGCCGAGCCTCAAGGAACGCTTCGCACAGTCTGCGGCCGGCAACGCCGCTGCTGCTGGCTACAGCCTGCGCATGGCCCCTAAGTCCAATCCCGAAAAAGACGGTGACAACAAGCTCACCACCATTTCCTTCGACGCCAAGAACAAGGCACAAGGCACCCTCACTCTGCTTATCGACGGCTACTTCCTCACCGACCTTCCCGTTAAGGACGGGCATGCTCAGTGGGACGAATATATGGGCCCCGACTCGTCCCAGATACAGGCCGTCTTTACCCCTGAGGGCGATTCCCCACACTGGATATCCCAGCCCCTTGACTTCCAACCCGGCAAATCCAGCCACACCGATTCTTCTGCCGCCGCTGATACGTGGCAGGAAACCTCCCAGCCGCGCCAGCTTGCCCCCACCGAGGAAACCGAGCTAAAGGAGCTCGGCTACACCATCCGCATGCGCAAGCAGGGCAATGGGGGCACCAAGATTGTGGTGGATACTGACGATAAAAACTTCAACGGCCTTCTCACCGGCGGGCTCTATGACACGAAGGGGGCTAAATACCCCACCGTGGATCTGGAAACCCCTATTACTAACGGCCACGGCGAGGTCGCCTTTGATGAGGGCGAGTACTTCGAAGGCTATTTTGCCAAGGTTAACCTCTTCCCCCATTCCACTGTTAAGGCCGGACACGCTAGCAGCGTTATTACGGAGTCTTTTGCTTTTGGTGAAAACTATGAAGTCAGTGGGAAGTTCTCCACTTCCAATGAAGAACCGGAGGCTACCCCAGGCAAGGAAGACACTCCGTCTTCCGCGCCGCAGCCCGGCACCGAAGAACCGCAAGCCGGCAATGCACAATGCAGCGAGAAGTACCTACTAGACCGTGGTCATGTAGACATCAAGGCCCAGCCTGCCGAGGGAGGCTTTGCAACGGTTCTGCGCGATGACACGGCACAGGTGGACAAGAAATCTGTTGACCGCAAACTCGATGACGTGGTGCTCGGCGTACACGATAATGCACTCACCCCGCGCAATAAGAAGCTCGCAGGCAAGGAGTTCGATTTCCTAGGAAAGCCTGGTGAGCGCTTCTATCACTTGCCACAAACCCAGGATCAAAACATCATTTGGCCCGGCTATAACACCCAGGACCTGGATTATTCCTCAACCAAGGACAATGCCGTCAACCTCAACTTGAAGCCCACCTCCACACCGGACGGTGCCGAATGGGGCGCATTTATCGATGGCACCCATGGCAGAGGTTTTTCGGTCCTCGCCAATTCTGCGGCTAAGGACTACACCATCGAAACCAACTTTCCGGCCCATACCCATACGCACTGGGCCTTTTCCAAGCCTGGCTTGTACACCTTTGAGGCTACTTATACGGCCACGGGCACGGACGGCAAGGAGCTAAAGTCCGCGCCCCAAACCCTCACCTTTGCCGTAGGCGATAAGACATTGGATTCCTGTTCTTTCCGCGCGCCGGGCACGACCGGGAGCGGAGAGCCCAGCGAAAGTCCAACAGATAAGCCTTCCCAGGAGCCTTCCACGCAACCGTCCGCGCCTGATAACCCGGACACACCAGCCCACCCCGGCCGGCCAGAAGAGCCCACAGGGTCCTCGTTTAGCCCGTGGAGTCTGGTCCTACCAGCGGTCCTCGTGGTGATTTTCAAGGCCTTTTATAACTTTTTCCGAGATAACGAGGACCTCATCCGCAAGCGCTTCGGCCTCAACTTCTAAGCCTCTTCTACCCCACCAAATAGACGGGAAACCACAATGCACTATTCACCATCTTTTGCCTCCCGGCGCGTCCCGCTGCGGCGCCGATTTATTCAGGTATTTGCCGCCGTCTTTGCCACAGCATTGGCCTTCTTCTCCCCCGCCGCGGCACTTGCCTTTGATGAGGTCTTCGACTCTGGGCATGTAGACGCCTTCTATGTCACGGCCCCAGATGGTCAGCTACATCTGTCAATGAAGGAAGACATCACTGGATCGGGCGTTCCACGCTCCGGCGATGATGTGGTGCTCAAGGTTGTCGAGGATGCCTGGTCGGATGCCACCGAGGCCGTACCGGAGATAGGCCGGCCGACCTACTTCCTGCCGCAGACGCAAGATCAGCGCATCATTTGGCCGGGCTGGGATACCCAGCCTGCACGCGATGGTGGCTTTGACAACGTTGACCTAGAATTCGCCGAAGTCTCTGGACCTGGTTCAGTGTATGTTTTTGAAACCAGCGGCTTTGGCGATGTCAAGACGGTTACAGATTCCGGTTCAATGGAGCTCACCAGCGTTGAGGTCATCAACCAACCCAATCCAGCCCACCGGCACGTCAACTGGGCCTTTAGTGAGGCCGGCACCTACACCATGACGGTGCGAGCCCATTCCAACGGCGAAACCAGCAATGCTGTGACCTACACCTGGGAAGTGGGCGATGGCGGCGATGCGTCCACAGTGGATCGATCGACTGACACGGGCGAGGTTAGCAATGACCAAGAAGCCTCGAGCGCCCAACGGTCAGCAGACAAGGGCGGCGCTGCAGCTGCCGATAAGTCCGGCGCCTCCGGGGACGAAGAGTGCACCCCGGGCATGACGCCGCAAATCAAGGACGATACGGTCTCCCCCTCCCAGTGGCGCGATGCTGAAGGCGCTACCTTTTATCTCTCCGATAAATCCAGCGTCGATCTGCCGCAAGAGGTAGGTCCAGTGCCAGCTGGTCAGGCGTGGATGATTGGTTCTACCCAGGTCGATGGTGTGCCGTGGCTCGGCGCTAATACCCAAAGTCCGACCATGCGCGAGAATATCCCTGGCGACGTCACTTGGGAGTTAGCAGGCTTCAAGGGACCCGGCCCGATGATGGTCTACTCCCAGGGTGGATTGGGAAAGATCGTGGGCGATGAGTGGTTCCGCGGCAATGCAGATGCGGCGGAGGGTACCTATTCGATTGCGCCCAATACGCACGTGCACCCCAACTGGGTCTTTGGTGCGCAGGGCACCTATGACGTCACCATCCGCCAGGTGGCCAAGACCAATGAGGGCAAGCGAGTTGCCGGTGAAGCGACACTTCACTTCGTGGTCGGCGGCGACAAGCCGGCTGAAGCCTTTGACAACGGGCACTTCGACTTGGGCGCTGCGGTCAATCCGGAGGGCGGCGACTGCGGGCATGGTGCTGCGGCAGGTGGGGCGTCGGCAAGCGCTGGTGGCTCTACCGCAAGTACCGGATCAAACACTGGCCAGTCCGGGCAGGCACACAGCAAGGGCGGTTCTTTAGCCAATACGGGGACTCCTATTGTTCCCTTCGGCATCGGAGCGTTGGGCTTGGGCATGCTCTTCCTCGGCCTAGGCATTGCCCGTCTAGCTGTAGCTAAGGCAGCGGACTAATGACGCGTGCGCTTTCCCATAGACGCAGGCTTCGGACCATAGGCGCGCTGCTGGGCTCCTGCCTGCTGGCCACTGGTTGTGCCACTTCGGCTGCGTTGGATACCGGAAGCGGAGAAAAATTCGCCGTGGTGGCCACCACCCCGATCCTCGCGGATCTTGCGCGCAACGTCGCGGGAGAAGATGCCCGGGTACAAAGCCTTATCCCCAGCGGAAAAGATCCGCATACCTTTGAGCCAACGCTGCGCACGGTGCGCGATGTTGCCAATGCCGATTTGGCGCTGAGCAATGGCTACTTGCTGGAGCCACAGTCTCTCATCGATACGCTGCACGAATCCACCGATGCCCCCGTGGTGGAAGTCGCTGATGCTGCCTCCACCCGCGGTGCCACTCTGGTGCCGCTGGTAGAAGATGTCTCGCTCGAGGCAATTTGGCTGGGACTGCGCATCAGCGGCGCACAGCAGCGCTCTTCCGGAGTGGACTTCCGCATGGTCTCTGCCGATGGGCCAGGTAACGTCGCGGCCTATGTGGTCTCTACCTTCGGCACCCCGGAGGTCCTTTTTAACTCGGCCGATGGCATCGATGGAAAAGACTCAGTGACCTTGCCGGCCAACGCCCACACGCACGTGTCTTGGGGATTTTCCCAGCCGGGAATCTACGACCTCGGGTTCCAAGCAGAGGGCACCGACGTCCAACACCTCACTGTGGCCGTGGGAGTAAACCCGCCTAACGGCATGCAAGTGATAGATTCCGGACACCTGGATATTGAAGGCGACTTGACCCAAGGGCGCATTGATCTGCGCGACCAAGACAGGCGCTTTGACCCCACCACTACTGCGGTTT
Source organism: Corynebacterium sp. MSK122 (assembly GCF_030229435.2). Classification (NCBI taxonomy): domain Bacteria; kingdom Bacillati; phylum Actinomycetota; class Actinomycetes; order Mycobacteriales; family Corynebacteriaceae; genus Corynebacterium; species Corynebacterium sp. MSK122. Next base: position 17,365 of record NZ_JASPHV020000008.1, read on the forward strand.
CTATCCCGTCTTCGGTTCTGCAGCCCATCCCGCCGGATCCGGCCTACCGCTTCCTGGGCACGCCAGGCGAGGATACCTACCTCCTGCCGCAGGCCGTACTAGGAAAGCACATTCACGGCGAGGTGGACCCTCACCTGTGGCACAACGTGGACAATGCCATCGCCTACGTCGATGTTATTGCTGAGGAATTGGCGCAGGCAGATCCTTCCCACGGGGCGTCCTACCGCCAACGAGCGGAGGCCTACACCAAGCGCCTGCGGGATACGGATTCCTACGTAGAGCACGCCATTTCTTCCATTCCTCAAGAAAACCGGCACCTTGTGACCACCCACCATGGCTACGCCTACCTGGAACAAGGATATGACATTTCTGTGGCGGGCTTTGTCACCCCCAATCCGGCCATCGAGCCCTCCCCGCGAGAAGTCATCGCCTTGCGCCGCACATTGGAAAACCTCCACCTGCCCGCCGTCTTCGTCGAACCCGTGCAGCAGGCAAGCGCCGATACCCTCACTCAAGCTGCCGGGGAGCAAGGTGTTGAGCTGTGCCCCATCTACGGCGACACGTTCGATGACACCGTCAGCTCCTACATCGACCTTATGAAATTTAACGCTGATTCCCTGCAGCGTTGCCTGAACCCCAACCCCACCCATGGAGATAAAAATGCTTAAATTCGCTACTCGTACCGCCACCCGCACCGCCGCCTGCGTCCTTACTGCAGGTCTGGCACTTTCTACCAGCACTGCTTGGGCGGGCGACCTCGCCCAGGTGGTCGGTGCCGATGAACACGTTGCTCCCCAGGGCGAAGAAAAGGTCATCGACACCGGTCACGTAGACGTTGGTGCCTTGCTTGATGGCACGGATTCTGAGCTTATGGCCCGCGATGATGCCGGCGATAAGCCAGTCTGGCGTCACTTGGACGACCTCGTGTTTTCCGTGGGCGATAAAGCACAGCAAGCCCTTCCCGATACGGATGACCTTGGCTTCGTTGGAGCTGAGTCCGGTGATAAGGTCTGGGTGGTTCCCCAAACCGAGCAAGTCGGCGTTCCCTGGCTGGGCTGGAATACCCAGGCGCCCTCCCTTGTCGACGCCGCCGACCGCGGCGTCACCATGGAATTCCTCGGCCACTCCGGCCCGGGCGATTTCTCCCTCTTCTTACAAAACGGCGGTTTTGAAGCGCCACAGCTCTTGTGGTCCACCGCGCAGAAGAGCGACGAGGACTTCTGGGTAGACCTCAATACCCACACCCACGCCAACTGGACGTTTACGGAGCCAGGCACCCATCAGGTAGGCATCAGGGTGAAGGGCAAGACCAAGGACGGCGCCGATTTCAGCACCGATGGCGTACTCACTTTCGCCGTGGGCGATGATGCCGACGTCCAAGCGGCCCAAGACACTACCTGGAATCCAGACAACGCTCAGACCGCAGGCTCGTCTATTCCCACCTGGGTTTTTGTCCTCGCCGGCGTTGGCGCCGTAGTGCTACTGCTGGCCCTAGGGCTCGCCCTGCGTTCAGCCAAGCGGGGCGGTAGCCGTGGCTAAACCGCTCATTTCCGTTGCTGATCTAAACGTCTCGCTCTCGCACCGCAGCGTTATTACCGCTGCCAATCTAGAGGTCCACCCCGGTGAATTCATCGGGCTCCTCGGGCCCAATGGTGCTGGGAAGACCACCCTCATGCGCGCCATTTTAGGGCTTATCCCTTCCTCCGGAACTCGGAGCATCTCCGGCACCGTGGGGTATGTTCCCCAGCGCCACGAGGTGGAATGGGGCTTTCCCATCAATGTCTATCGCACCGTGCTCAGCGGCCGTACCGGCCTTATCGGCTGGCTGAAGCGACCGCGCGCTAAGGATCATGCCGCAGCAACAGAGGCGTTTCGTTTGGTGAACATGGAAGAATTTTCTACCCGCCCCATCGAAGAACTCTCCGGTGGTCAACGCCAGCGCGTGCTCATCGCCCGGGCACTCGCCACACAACCACACGTGCTGTTGCTCGATGAGCCCTTTACCGGACTAGATGCGCCCAATACCGAATCGCTCCTCGAGCTTTTTGAAGAGCTTTCTCAGCGCGGCACATCCATCATTATGTCCACTCATAACCTTTCGGAAGCCGCACATTCTTGTCACCGCCTCATTCTCTTTAACGGCACCGTGGTAGCCGATGATTCCGCCTCGTTGCTTCTCAACCAGATCGAGCCGTGGACGCGAACCTTTGGGGTACGCGCCAGTTCTCCGTTGCTTTCTGCCATTGGAGTCACCGCATGATAGAAATTTCCTTCCTCGATTTCCTGCGCGACCTGGTCAATCCCCACCTTGACTTTCTCGCCCGCGCGGTAGGCATCTCCTTGCTTGCGGCCATCGTATGCGGCGTCATCGGCTGTTATGTCGTGCTGCGCGGCATGGCTTTTATTGGCGACGCCGTCTCCCACGCCGTATTCCCGGGCCTAGCCATAGCCTTCGCCCTGCAAGCCTCGGTGCTCGTGGGTGGCGCAGTCGCCGGTGCAGTTGTGGCCTTGCTCATCGCCGCCTTTTCGCAGCGCCGCCACGTGCGAGCAGATTCCATCATCGGTATCTTCTTCGCCGCTGCTTTCGCTTTGGGCATGGTGATAATCTCGCGCACCGATGGTTATAGTGCCTCGCTGACAAGCTTCCTCTTCGGCTCACTCACCGGCGTTTCCCGCACCGATATTATCGTCGCGGGCTGCGTATGCGCCGTAGTTGTCGCCATCGTTATAGCCTTTGGACCCCAGCTCAACGCCACGTGCTTGGACCGGGAAACTGCCCGCGCAATGGGCTTGCCTGTCTTTGTTTTGGACATCATTTTGTACCTGTGTGTCACGGCCGCAGTGGTCATTTCCGTGAGCACCATCGGCAATATCTTGGTCCTCGCGCTGCTCATCACTCCGGCCGCGACGGCACGCCTGCTTAGCACAAATCTAACGACCATGATGTGGCTTTCCGCCCTCATCGGCGCGCTGTCCAGCTTCATCGGCATCTACCTGGCATGGGCCATTGATCTTCCGGCCGGCGCCACCATCGTGCTCACCCTCACCGCCATTTTCTTGGTTGTATGGGCCATCCATCCACTTCTCGGCGCCCGCAAGCACGCAGGTGCCTCGCTTTCCGACGCCCCACACCCCACCCCACGAAAGGAATCCGTCTCCTCATGAAACCTGTCTGCCGCACCGCGGTGGCCCTCGGCACCGCGGGACTGATAAGCCTCAGCGCCCTTCCGGGAGCGGGGGTAGAACTCTTCGAGCCCGCCACCGCATATGCAGAAGAATCCACTGAAGCATGCACTTCCAGCGACTTCGACCTCATCACCAAGGGACACCAGGACATGGCGCTCAGCGGCGATTCCGGCGATCTCAGCTTCAAGGTCAAAGACGATGATAAGGGTATCGAGCATGACTCTGAGTCCTTTGCCATTGAGGTATCTGATGACCTTAAGCAGCCGCTTTCCGAGCTCAGCGATAGTTCCCTGCCCGATGAAGGCTGGGTACTGCCGCAAACGCAAGATCCCAACGCCCCCTGGCTAGGTTTTAATACCCAAGAGCTATCTCAGGATCTCCTCGCCGCCGGAGACACCGCTACTTTGAGCATGGCTATCGCACAGGGCCCCGAAGATGGCCGTATCGTGGCCTACCAGATGGAGCTTGGTGGCCCCAAGGTACTTATGGATACTGCCGATGGCTCTGCCTGGGACTACCCCGGCAACTCCCATTCCCACCCGGCCTTTGTCTTTACCGAGCCTGGAACCTACGCGGTGAGCTTTACCTTTGAGCTTCCCGACGGCTCCCGGCACCACCTCCATGCCGGTTTCCTCGTCGGCGAGCAGGCCACGGCGACAGAACTGTGCGGCGTGGACTATACCGATGCTGACGCTGCTACCGGCAACGAAGGCAACTCAAATAGCCGCCCCAAGCAACTTGAAAAAGACGTTAAAGACGTAGACAAAGCCATCGCTGGCTTGGACAAAGAGCTCGAAAAGACCCTGCAGGAGGGTCAGAAATTTCTAGAAGGTGGTAAGCCGCAACAAGGAGACAAGGACTCTGGGGAGGATAGCGCGGGCAAGCGCAAGCAGGCCTCCCGCACCACGGCAAAAGACGCTGGGAAGGTTAGAGCGCCGCATAACACACCCTCCACGGGCTCAGCTCAAGCCTCTGGTACTCCGCGAAAGTCCGGTTCTGGTTCTGGGGCTACGACCCACCACTCTGCTAGCCGTGTGAATGATTCTGCCTCCACTGCGAAAACCGGAAAAAGCGCGGCCACTGGCACAAGCTCGCACCGTTCTGCTTCCACCAGCAGTTCTTCCCACTCGACGGCCAAAAAGTCCACCGGCTCCCGGGACGCAAAGTCTACTAAGCGTACTAAGGGCAAGGCTGCGGGCTCCGCTAGTGCACAGCAGGTTCCGGATGCCGGTGCTGCGGAAGGCAGGGACTCTGAGAATGTACTGACTAATGCCGCTGCGTATACCGCTACCCTGGCAAAAAGCAGCTTCTGGGCGGGCCTTTTAGCCGGACTAGGCGCATTCGCACTGGTGCTCGGCATCGGCCTGTTGGTCTATGTCCAGTTCTTCCGCAAGAAGAAGGCCCCAACCCAGCAGCCTGCCGATGATGCTACGACCCACCTGCCGCGCGTCGACTAGCGCAGGGCTCTTGAGCAGCCAACAATGAAACTAGGCCCAGAGGATCTCTCCACTGGGCCTTATCCGTGGCTAAGCGCCGCTGTTTTATACCCTGGCCTTGGACGAGAGGAAGTCCCAGACCACCCGTGGAGTATCTGGCTGCCAGAACCAGGTGTGGTCCTGTGGCACCTTGACCAGTTGTACATCCTTCTGGCAGCCGTTGAAGCTCAGGCGTTCGGAACCGCCAGCCTCCGGAGTAGCTTGGAAGGTCATATCGCATCGATTGCGCTTCAGGTAGCCGCCAAGCACGGTGCGCACTGGCAAGTAACCAGCCTCGTGCCGGTCACCGCCTTCATAGGTCATCATCTTGTCATTGACACCATGCATGATGAGGGTATTCATCGGCGCATCTGCACAGTTGACCTCGACCGGGTTATAAAATGCACCCGAGACCATGGCTACAGCGGCGAAGGTATCTTGGGCGTGGCAGCCCAGCACAGAGGTAAAGCCGCCGCCGTTGGACATGCCCATGGCGTATACGCGGTTTCGATCAACGTGGTAGTCCTTGTCCACAGAGTCAAGAATGCGCTTGATGAAGCGGATGTCCTCACCATCGCGGGTCTTGGCATAGGGCGCTGCCTCCCAAGCGCGCTCAACCCCCTCCGGGTAGACGATGATGGCCTCGTTATTGGCCTCAGTGGTCTGCATGCGTGCGTAGCTGGAGTAGTTCTCCGGGGAATCTCCCCACCCACCGAAGCCGAAGAGAACAGGCGCAGCCTTATCCGGCGAATAGTTATTGGGAATACGCAATAGATACCTGCGGGTCTTTCCCTCATGCTCCATATTGAGCGATTGTATGGAACCCGGCTTAAACGGCGGGTTCGGATTGATGCTGGCATCTACCATCGCTGGCCGCGGAGCTGGCTCGGGAAGAGATGATCCCTCAGGCGCAGGTGCTGGGTTGTCTTCTCCGCTACCTTTTCCTGCTGGCGCCGGGGTAGATTCTTTAGCGCCTTCTGGAACAAGGTGGGATCCATCTGGCTGCGGAATAACCGGCTTCGCGTTTTCGGGTGCCGGAGCTGGCGCTGGAGCCGGTGCAGGAGCAGGCGCTTCTTGAGCGAGGGCAGGAGAAGCGCTCAGCAACGCCCCGCTAGCCAGCACACCAACAAGGATCAGGTACAGGGAATAGTGAAGAAACTTACTAACATTAGCCACAAGGTTAAAATTAACCACATCATTCACTTAATTCACTGTTTACACGCCCAGTGCACACTCAATTCTGTAAGAAAAGCCCAAGGCACTAAGCTAGATCCCCATGCACGAAGACAGACCAAGCACCGCCCCCGATTTTTTACTCTCGCGAGCAACGGGGTCTGTCCGTACCCAAGGTGCGCGCCACACTTTCAATGACACCGACGCGGCAATTTCCGCCCTTCGCAGCAAGGATGTTGACATGGTCGTCGGTGCGATTCCTTTCGACTCTGACACACCCGCCGCGCTAACGGTGCCGGAGGCCATCATCCGCGAAGAGGGCCCTTTGGAGCCGCACGCCTATTATCGCAACCAAAGTTTAAGCTCCCGCGTGGTTGGCTTCGATCCGGAGCCTGAGGAGCACCTTCGCCGCGTGGAGGCAGCCATCGGCACGATCGAAACCTCCAAACTAGAAAAGGTAGTTCTGGCCCGCGCTGTAGACATCGAATTCCCAGAAGCTATCGATCCGCGCCTCGTAGCGGCGCGCCTTATCGATCTCTCCGCCAACCGTGACGGATTCATTGCTGATCTCTCCCCCGCTGGCCGGCCGGGCGCGATGCTGGTTGGTTCTTCCCCAGAGGTTTTGGTCAAGCGTCAAGGCTCGACAGTGTCGGCCTTTCCCCTAGCGGGTTCCTCCCCGCGCCGCGCCTCGGCGGCTGAGGATCACCTCGCAGGACAAGACCTCTTGCACTCCTCCAAGGATCTCCACGAGCACGCTTTTGTAGTCGACCACTTACGCCGGGCACTCAGCCCACTGTGCGAGCGGCTAGACATTCCGGACACCCCGCAACTTATTAGCACCAATGAGATGTGGCACCTTGGTACGCCAATTTCCGGGACGCTCAAGGATAAAGACTTGACCGCTCTTGAGCTTGCCCTGGCAGCACACCCCACACCAGCCATCTGTGGCACCCCTGCAGAGGCCGCCCAAGCCCTCATTGAGACTGCAGAAACGGACCGTGGATTCTATGCCGGAGCGGTCGGCTGGTGCGATAGCTCCGGCGACGGCGAGTACATGGTAGCCATCCGCTGCGCAGAAGTGGCCGGCGATGGGCTATCGGCGCGCGCCTGGGCCGGTGGAGGCATCGTAGGCGATTCTGATGCCCAAGCGGAGTTGGAAGAAACCACCGCTAAACTGCGCACCATTTTGAAGGCGCTCAGCCTCTAGGCTGCACGCTTAGCGACGAGCACGACATCGCTTTGGTGGTGCGCACCCGCGCCTTCCGTCAGGTGACGCTCACGACGAGTTAGCTCGACCGTCTCCAGCTCGCGCAGGTTTTCCGCTAACCATTCCGGCATCGCTACCTCTGCCGACTCCATATCGTGATGGACAAAGAGCAGTGTTCCGCCTGGAGCCACCAATCGCTCTAGCTTTTCCACCTCTTTTAGCGTGGCGCGTACCCCACCATAATGGACGCTGACCAAGTCAAAGGGCTCATGGCTAAAGTCATTAAACGTTGTGACCCGCGCTGCGACGCCGTGGGCGTTGGTGCGCGCCACAGCAGTCGGAGCGAAATCAATGCCCAACACCTCCCAGCCGTGGTTCTTTAGCCAGAGCGCATCCGCGCCTTCTCCACACCCGATATCAAGGGCCGTGCCAGGGGTCAGCTTCGCAGCATAATCGACAAGGGTCTCATTGGGATTGCCCGACCACAGCCGCTCAGTACTCTGGTAGCGTTCCTCCATTTCCTCGGAGGTGGGTACGAAGGCGCGGTGTTCTTGGTGGCTTGGGTTATGCACGGTGGATGGAATTGCGCAGGGTGCCGAGGCCTGGGATCTCGATTTCGATGGTGTCTCCTGGAACCATAGGGGCGGTGCCGGCCGGGGACCCGGTGGTGATGACATCGCCGGGCAGCAAGGTGTAGGCGGCGGAGATCTCCTCCAAAATTCCGCCCATCTTCACGATCATCTGGTCCGTATTGGAATCCTGCTTTTGCTCGCGAGAACCCTCGTGCGTCAGATAGGCATTAATCTTCTGATCGTCCAGATTCAAGCTATCCAGATCAGTTTCGATCCACGGGCCGAGCGGGCAGAAGGTGTCAATGCCCTTGGCACGAGCCCATTGACCGTCTTTGAACTGCAGGTCGCGGGAGGAAACGTCGTTACAGATAGTGTATCCCAACACGTGGTCTTTCCAGTTCTCGGCCTTGATGTTTTTCGACGGCTTAGAAATGACCACGGCTAGCTCGCCCTCAAACTCTACGTTGGTGGCGTAGTCCGGGATCTTGATCGCGGCATCCGGGCCAATGACCGCGGTAGAGGGCTTGATAAAAATAGTGGGAGGCAGGCTATCAGCAGACTTTTTGAAAACCTCAGCAACGTGGTCCGCATAGTTGCGGCCAAGCGCTACCACCTTGGTGGGAAGGGTCGGCGCCAACAGGCGAACCTCGTTAAGTTTCCACTCGCGGCCGGTCGGCTCCGGTGGGGTGAAGGGCGTGCCGGCAATTTCCTTTGCCACTAGCTCTTCCATTGGGGCGTCTTTTGGCCCATCGATAATCGCGAAACAGATTCCTTCTGGGTGTGCAATTCGTCCTAAACGCATAGCGGTAATCCTACTCAATAGCCACCTTCACATGTGTGCAAAGGATATGGTGTTAATTAGTTAATTTGAGTAAATTTCCTTTACCCTTTAAATGCCATCGCTGGCCCCACTGCGGGCTACGCTAGGAAACGCTGGGTGCCTGAGACGTCGGCAAGCGCCTGACATAAGAGGCCCACCTCTATGTGACGAGAAGCTTGGCGATCCGGTCACCGACTTCAACGGTCTTTATTGGTTCGGCATCGCGGTGCGCAACATCCTGTGCCACCACATCCTCAATCCGCTGCGCATTAGACTCATCACCCAGGTGACGAAGAAGCATAGCGACGGATAGGATTGCCGCCGTTGGGTCTGCAATCCCCTTACCCGCAATATCTGGCGCAGAACCGTGCACCGGCTCGAACATGGAAGGATTCGTGCCAGAGGCATCGATGTTTCCGGAGGCAGCAAGGCCAATACCGCCAGTTACCGCGCCCGCCAAATCGGTCAGAATGTCTCCAAAAAGGTTATCGGTGACAATAACGTCATAGCGCGCCGGATCTGTCACCATATAAATTGTTGCAGCATCAATATGCTGATAATCCACCCGAACCTCTGGAAACTCGGCGGCGACTTCATTAACGGTGCGCTGCCACAATCCACCAGCATTGACCAAGACATTTGTTTTGTGCACCAAGGTCAGATGCTTACGGCGCTGCGCTGCCCGCGCAAACGCATCGCGCACTACACGCTCGACGCCGAAACGAGTATTTTGCGATACCTCGCTGGCCACCTCGTGCTCAGTTCCCTCTCGCAAGGTACCGCCGTTTCCACAGTACAAACCCTCGGTACCTTCGCGCACCACAACGAAATCGATATCGCCCGGTTCAGCCAGCGGCGAGGAAGCGGTGGGATAAAGCCTGGAGGGGCGAAGGTTCACGTGATGATCCAGCGCAAACCGCATCTTAAGCAACAGCCCCCGCTCCAGCACGCCTGGTGGCACCTCACCTGGGGCGCCGATCGCTCCCAAAAGGATCGCATCGTGCTCGCGCAGGCTCTTCAAATCAGCGTCCGTGAGAAGCTCCCCATTGCGCAGATAACGCCGCGCACCGAGGTCATACTCGGTAGTCTCTATATCGGAGCGAACGGCTCGCAGCACCTTGAGCGCTTCGGCCGTCACTTCTGGTCCAATTCCGTCGCCGCCAATCACCGCAAGTTTCATTATGTAAGATTCCTTTCTCACAGAGTGGATATGGAAGTACCTTATCAAAACAAACCCGCGTAGCGCAGGAATTTACCTAGCACCACGCGGGTTGAGATTCTGTTACAGGCTGCAGCCTTATGCTTCCATGTTCAGCTGTTCGCATTCAGCCCCCAAGGCCGCATTAATTTCGGCGATGAGATGCTCTGGCACCTCGGCTTCCACGCGCAGAATTAACACAGCATCAGATTCCTGTTTACCGTGCGTAAGAGCGGCCGCCACGATGTTAATTCCCGCAGCGCCCAACTTGGTGCCTACCGTTCCCAATGCACCTGGGGCATCCGCATAGCGGAAGAAGAGGTTGCGGCCGGTAGCACGCATATCTACGCCGCGGCCGTTGATGCGAATGAACTTTTCGGTTCCATCGATGCCGATAAGTGCGCCGGTGAGCGAGGAGATCTCGCCATCGGCACCAATAACCTTCACCTGCAGGGAAGAGCGGTGCCCCTTGGACTCCGCATTAGTAGAAACCTCCACCTCTACCCCACGACTATTCGCGATCTGCATTGCATTGACAAAGGTCACCGGCTCCGAAGTCACGCCGCTGAACAGACCTCGGACGGCAGAAAGTCCTAGCACCTCCACGTCTTCGGTAGACAACTCGCCACAGGCCTCCACCTCGACGGCAACGGGGGCCTGACCCAAAAGGCGGCCAGCAGTAAGTCCTAGCTTGCGGGCGAGGTCCAACCAACCAGCAACCTCTTCTCTTACTGCCCCGCCGGAGACGTTGACCGCATCCGGCACAAACTCTCCTTCAAGCGCCTTCAAGACAGACTCCGCTACATCGGTTCCCGCACGGTCCTGGGCCTCTACAGTGGAGGCGCCTAGGTGCGGGGACACGGTGACCTGCGGCAGCTTAAAGAGCGGAGAATCAGTGCACGGTTCCGTGGCATAAACGTCAAAGCCCGCACCTCGATGAGGTCCCGACTCGATAGACTCAGCCAGAGCCGCTTCATCTACCAAACCTCCTCGCGCTGCGTTAATGAGAATCTGTCCTGGCTTCGCCTTGGCCAAAAGTTCCCTATCAAACATTCCGGCCGTCTCCGGAGTCTTTGGTAGGTGAATGGTCACGAAATCGGAACGCGACATCAGCTCTTCTAGCTCAACTAATTCCACGCCCAACGCTGCCGCGCGAGCTGGGTTGGCATAGGGATCGTGCGCGATAATGGTCGTCTCAAAGGATTTCATACGCTGGGCAAAAAGCTGGCCAATGTGCCCAAAGCCAACAATGCCGATGGTCTTTCCGTAGACCTCTACGCCCTTGAAAGAAGAGCGCTTCCACTCCCCTTCGCGCAGGGACCGGTCGGCCGCTGGTACCTGGCGCGCCGTCGCTAAGAGCAGGGCGATGGCCTGTTCACACGCAGAGTGAATATTCGATGTTGGCGCATTGACCACCATGATGCCCTTGTCTGTGGCTGCCGGAATATCGACATTGTCCAGTCCTACTCCGGCCCGGCCCACAATTTTGAGCTTTGTGGCCGCTTCCAATACCTCTGCATCAACGGTTGTGGCAGAGCGCACCAGCAAAGCCTCGGCTTCCGGAACCGCGGCAAGGAGCTCGGCGCGATTCGGCCCATCCACCCAACGGACCTCAACAGAGTCCCCCAAGGCCGTAACCGTGGACTGGGCTAATTTATCGGCAATAAGGACTACCGGCTTCGACATATCTTCCTTCGCTTAAGTGAAATGCGGTGCACGCGGGTTGTCCGCGTGTCAAGGAAGTGTAGTTCAGTCAGGAGTACCCTGCTTGATTTTTGCCTTAAATTCTTTCACTCGACCGAATTCCGGCCCCAAGGCTACTAAGGCGCCGTCCTCCAGGCCCGCTACAGCAGCCATGCTGTGCTTATCCGCTAGCGGATCGGCAGTCGGCATGACCAAAACTCTTCCACCGTAGGCTGCCGCAGTAATGACGTTTGCGATGGGGCTATCCTTAGTGGCAACGATATTTGGCGCCATCTGGCCGTCCCTGCGGGACTGTGCTGGGATGGGCTGATTCTTTTCCTCGCCAGCATCAAGTTCGCCTTCATACGGCACCCAGGCAGGACGCAGCTCCATATGGGGAGTCTTATCCAGCCGTGCAATATCCTTTACCATCTGCTCCGGCGAGGCTACCACCTTGGAACCATACTGGAATGCCGTGAACTCCCCTAGTGCCCTATGCGTTCCTGGATCCTTGATCACGCTGAATTCACCAGAGGTTTCCGTCCACGGCACGTCACCGACTACCACCAGGCGACTTACCCCCAAGTCCGTGAGCAGCTTATGGATTTCCAAACGCCTAGCATCGTCATACTGCACCGCCGGCAAATGCTGGTTTACCGCCAAGGTTGCTGCACGAAGAATAGATTCATCATCCGGGGAAAAGAGGACCAGCGAATCCGAATCTTCAAAAAATAGGCGGCTGGCTTCAATTCCAATGGGGTCATTAACAATGACCAACTTGCCATCAAATTTCGGGTCAATAAGACGGTTTTGGTTTTCCGCCTTGGCCTTGCTGAGATCGATTTCGGACTCATCCAAATCGGACAGACCGCGCCTGACCAGCTTGGATTCTGTGACCGGAGTGCCACAGGCTGCTAGCGCTAGGGAAGCAACAAGCACTGTAGCGGCCAAGCGCACAGATTTAGCGATCAAAAGCTTGCGGACCTTCCTCTCCACCACACAGGTTTGCTTCATCCACATCGCGGATAACGGGTTTACCTAAAGCATATTCCACGATGTCCAAGAACCGGTGACGGCGGTCTGCAAGGAATTCACGCGGCTGGGATGCGCGCAGATAGTCCAGGTTCATTTCGTGGGATGCTAGCACCTCATCAAATTGCGCATCTTCCATGATGGACTTGGACTGAACGCGGGGAAGGTAGCGGTTGGGGGCGAAACCGTCGAGCACTACCTCGGTTCGTTTCCCCATCGGGGTGTAGTTCATCACCGACTCAGCCAAGACGGGATCAACGCCGTGACGCTTGCACCAATTGAGCGGGAACACAGGGAAAAAGCCTGGCTTGAGCTCTTCAAAGGTATGCCGGGTAAAGGCTTTTCCGGTGCGCCAGTCCTTCGCGCCGCGCGCCATGAGGAGGGCATAGAGTCCGTGCCATACGCCATCTTTGCCATCTACGGAAAGCAGACGGGACTCACGGAAGGTGGCATCGGTAACGGTCTTCGGCGCCTCATCCGTTGCACCGGCTACCCATTCGGTGACCTCATCCACGTCGCGAGCTGCGCGCAGCTGCACCGCAGAAGAACCGTAGAGCTCACCAAAGACGCCACACCAGAACCATTGGTTGATGCGGTTCCAGGACTGCTCGGTAGAAAGCGCTCCCCCGCGCTTGGCCAAGCGGGCGATAATGACTGCCAGGGGAACAATCTGCTCATTAAACGGAACCTGATCCATGCTGAGGATGCAGCGCTGCGCCAAGAACTCTGATACCTCGCGGAAGGTGATGCGCAGATCGTTGGCTGCCGACTTGTACTCCGCCAATGACAATTTCAAAATATCTTCGCGCTGGCCACCGGCACAGCCCTTTTCACCGGAGACCAGAAGCGATACTGCGGAGAGAAACTCGGTGCGGCCAATTCCGTCCAAGGCTGGAGACTTCCGCAGGTCCTTTTCCACTTCGTGCCAATCAGCGGCCAAGTGGAAGCTGGGGTCCTCAGAGGCAAAGACGGCAGTTAGCAGATCGAATACGTCCATCTGCAGGCCAGCCGAGTTCGCTTGGGCAAAAATCGAGCCGATCCCAGCTCGCTCCGTTTCGCGGGAAAGTCGAATCATTGGCAGGTCATAGCCGGACAATGGTCGAATGATGCGATTATTAAAGGCAGCCAGTTCCGCGCTGTATTCCTGCTTGGTCGCCGCAAGCTCAAAAAGCATGCCGACGCCGTCTTCACTGAGCAAAGAAGCCACGGGAATGCACATATTCTCTAGTGCATCTTCGCGCGTTAGGACATCGCCCTCAATTGCTGGTGCAAAGTGCGAGCGAATCTTACCGTCTTGATTAACCGCAAAGATGGCATCATCCGGCATTAGATCTCCGCGAACGGCCGCGCGAATATCGATAAAGAAGCGGCGGTGAATCTTCTTCTTGCGGAAGTCAGTGGTGTCTACAAAGCCCTCGCCGTTGAAGCAGTGATACAGGGTGGTCAGGCGCTGCTGCCCGTCCAAAAGGAGCAAGCCGGGGTCGACGCCGGTTTCAGGTGCGCCGGCTAGGGCACGGGGACGAAAGCGCATCTTTTCGTTTCGGGTATCAAGAGCCATGAGCGCGCCAATGGGATAGCCGCGCAGCACGGAAACAATGAGAGAACGGATACGATCTTCATCCCAGGCATAACTGCGCTGGAAGTCAGGTAACTGGATATCCCCGCGATCAATTCGTGCAAAGAGGTCTTTGAGATCATAGCTTGGCGTCGTAAAACCCATGGCCCTCATCCTACTCCCCGCACTGAAGTTTTACCTGAAACAAATAAAGCAAAACCCACGGTAAACATGCCTGTCCACCGTGGGTGTGCGCTACAGACACCGCCTTTATTCCTAGGCAGTAGCATCCAGCGGGTTCTTGACCCAGCTCATCAAATCGCGCAACTTGGTGCCGGTCTTTTCAATTTCGTGCTGTGCAAATTCCTCACGCAGACTCTCCAGCTCCTTGTTGCCGCCCTCAATATTGGCCAGCAGGCGCTTGGTGAAGGTGCCGTCTTGGATATCGGACAAGATATCCTTCATGCGCTGCTTGGCATCAGCATCAATAACGCGAGGGCCAGAAATGTAGCCGCCAAACTCGGCGGTATCAGACACCGAGTAGTTCATGTTGGCGATGCCGCCCTCAAACATCAGGTCCACGATGAGCTTCATCTCGTGCAGCACCTCAAAGTAGGCCATTTCTGGCTCGTATCCAGCCTCCGTCAGAACCTCGAAGCCGGTGCAAATCAGGAACTCTACGCCACCGCACAGAACAGCCTGCTCGCCAAAGAGGTCAGTGACCGTCTCTGCTTCGAAGGTCGTCGGGATAACGCCAGCACGCGCACCACCGATGGCTGCTGCATAAGACAGGGTCAGATCGTGGCCTTCGCCCTTAGGGTCCTGTTCGGTAGCGATGAGGCACGGAACGCCCTTGCCATCAACGAACTGGCGGCGAACCAGATGGCCAGGCCCCTTAGGTGCAACCATGCCAACGGTGACATTGGCTTGCGGTTCAATCAGCTTAAAGTGGATATTCAAGCCGTGCCCAAACAGCAGCGCATTGCCGTCTTCCAAGTTAGGGGCAATTTCATCTTCAAAGATCTGCTTCTGAGAGGTATCTGGTGCCAGCAGCATAATTACGTCTGCCCACTTGGCAGCTTCTGCAACGGTCTTGACCGCAAAGCCTGCTTCCTCGGCCTTGGCCGCCGACTTGGAACCTTCACGCAGACCAATAACAACCTCGACGCCGGAATCGCGCAGGTTCTGCGAGTGTGCATGCCCCTGGGAGCCGTAACCAATAACGGCTACCTTGCGACCCTGAATGATAGACAGATCCGCATCATCGTCGTAGAAGGTTTCAATAGCCATGTCGTAGTCCTCAATTCTGTAGTGATTGTAAGTTCAATGAGTTAACGTCCCACCTAGCACTATACCACTGCGCGAGACGCAGTGACCACATAGTGGGATTTAATTTCGCGGGGGTGCCATCGCCTTGGGGCCACGCCCCAAGGCCACGTCACCAGACTGCACCAGCTCGAGCACACCGAATGGCTCCAGGACGTCGAGAAGCGCCGCTAGCTTTCCAGGAGTACCGGTAGCCTCTACCACCACGGATTCTTGTGCCACGTCTACCACGCGGGCACGGAAGATATTAACGGCATCGACCACCTGCGGCCGGTTGGCGTTATTCGCAGCCACCTTGACCAGCATCAGGGCACGCGCCACGGTCGAATCCGCCTCGAGCTCCACCACCTTGATGACCGGCACAATCTTGTTGAGCTGCTTGGTTACCTGCTCCATAATCCTTTCGGACGCATCGACCACGATGGTCAGCCGGTTAATCCCTGGATTTTCCGTTTGGGCAGAAACCAGCGAAATGATGCTGTACCCACGCCGGGAAAACATGCCGGTCACACGGGACAGGATCCCTTCGACGTCTTCTACCAGGACCGACAGAGTATGCCGGGAAACGTCACTGGGTGCCATGCCTATACCTCCTGGATAGTCTCGTCGATATCGGCAGGAGCTTCTGCTGCCGATTCATTGTCATCAAACAGCGGGCGCAAGCCACGGGCATATTGAATTTCTTCGTTGGACGCCCCACCGCCAATCATTGGCCAGACCTGGGCATCCTCACCAACGATGAAGTCAAGGACCACTGGGCGGTCATTGATTGCGCGGGCCCGTTCAATGGCCGGCACTACTTCTTCCTGACAGGTGACTCGGATAGCCTCGCATCCCAGCGCCTCTGCCAAGCGGACGAAGTCTGGGGTATAGGCATCTCGTTCTCGCAGCTTGGTATTGGAGTAATTCTCATTAAAGAACAGTGTCTGCCACTGACGGACCATGCCGAGGTTGCCGTTATTAATGACGGCAACCTTAAACGGAAAGCCCTCCAATGCCGCGGTGGTGAGCTCCTGGTTGGTCATTTGGAAGCAACCGTCACCGTCAATCGCCCACACTTCTTTATCCGGGCATGCTGCCTTGGCGCCGAGGGCCGCCGGCACGGCATAGCCCATGGTTCCGGCACCGCCGGAGTTGATCCAAGAGCGTGGATGCTCAAAATCAATGAACTGTGCCGACCACATCTGGTGCTGTCCCACACCGGCACAGTAGATAGCCTCAGGACCTACGGTTTCACTCAGCTTTTCCAACACAAATTGGGGATTGAGCTGCCCATCCGGAGTGGGATCATAGCCACGGGGAAACCGTTCCTTGAGCCCATCGAGGTAATCCCGCCATGGGCCTACTTCCGGAGATTTCACCGCGGAGTTCTTGCGGTACTCCTTTAAAAGACCTGCCAACACGTTGCGGGCATCACCCACGATTGGCACGGCAACGTCGCGAATTTTCGAAATTTCAGCCGGGTCAATATCAGCATGAATTACCTGGGCCTCAGGGGCAAAAGTGGAGGTATCACCGGTTACTCGATCATCAAATCGCGCGCCGATAGTAATCAACAGGTCAGCTCGCTGCATGGCCGCAACTGCAGGGACGGTGCCATGCATGCCCGGCATGCCCATGTGGAGCGGATGAGATTCCGGGAAGGCCCCCAAGGCCATGAGCGTAGTCACGACAGGGATTCCGGAAAATTCCGCAAACTCGCGCAGCTCCTTGGCTGCCTCGGCCTTGATGATACCGCCGCCGGCATAGATGACCGGCTTTTCTGCCTGTGCAATGAGCTCAACCGCTTGCGCGATCTGGCGAGAGTGTGGCTTGGTCGTCGGTTTATATCCAGGCAGATCAAACGTAGCCGGGAAGGAATATTCCAATTCACCGTTTTGCACGTCCTTCGGGATATCCACTAAGACCGGCCCCGGACGGCCCGTAGAAGCCAAATGGAATGCGGCTGCAATGGCAGCTGGAATCTGGCTCGGTTCCGTCACGATGTAGTTGTGCTTGGTAATCGGCATCGTCACGCCGCGAATATCGGCCTCTTGGAAGGCATCGGTTCCCAAGAGGTTGCTACCCACCTGGCCGGTGATGGCAACGATGGGAACGGAGTCCAGGTTGGCGTCGGCAAGCGCTGTCACCAAGTTGGTCGCACCCGGCCCAGAGGTGGCAATGCATACGCCTACCTTGCCGGAAGCTTGGGCATAGCCTTCGGCGGCGTGGCCGGCACCCTGTTCATGGCGGGTGAGCACATGGCGCAGCTTGGTCGAGGTGTGCAAGGCATCGTATAGAGGAAGCACGGCACCGCCTGGAATGCCGAAGACGAGATCGGTTCCCAAGTCTTCGAGAGTGCGGACAATGGCGTGGGCACCACTCATCCGCTCCGGAGCGTGGGCGCGTGAGGCTGCAGCCACCGAAGCGGGCGTGGGCGAAGTTGTCGTAACCACGGTTAATGTGCTCCTTGGAATGGTCTATTACTGGTCCTGATCATCATTGGCACCGGCTCCAGATATGAACGAAGCTCCCGCGGGCTTTTCTGTCTGCGGGGGCGAAATGCGTCGACGTCATGAGGCGTCGCGGTCACCACCGCGTTGGTACTACCTGAAGTCGAATAATGATCATGGGCATGACTATACCTTGATAGGTATTACACTCGTGGTAATTACCCCCTTTTGGGATCCGATTCCCACCTGGTGGGACACGCCTGAAAAATAGGTTCGCCCTTGCCGGCCTTAGTGAATTAGGCTTGCACACTATGACTCCACCACCTAAGGACAACAAACCTCGTCAGTCCACCACCCAGGCAGAGGTTTTCAAGCCATCCCGCGACCACATCTTGGGCATCCTCATCCTGTCCGCCATTGCTCTGCTGAGCATCGGATGGGCCCCCAAATACCTCGCATGGCTGTTCATAATCCCCATCCTCGGATTGTGGTGGGTCATAAAATCCCGCACCAAAGTCTCCGAATCTGGAATCGCTATCTCTTACGCATTCCGGAAAAATATCCAGATCGCATGGGACGATTTCGCCGGAATCGGCTTCCAACGCGCCCGCGCCTTCGCCCGCACCAAAGCCGGCGCGGAGCACAGCCTGCCCGGCGTTACCTTTAATTCGCTCCCGCGACTTTCGGAGGCCTCCCGCGGCCGCATCCCTGACGCCCTTACCCAGGGCCGTGAAGCGGCAGATGACAAGGTGGTAATTGTCCACCGTGACGGCCAACAAGTCCTCCTCAGCAAAGAAGAGTATGAGGACTACCTCGAGCGCCACCCCGAGCTCAAGCCTTCGGCCGAAAACTAAATACGCCGCCTACACTCCCCCACATCCTTGAAGGAATGGTGACTGAAAACCATGTTCCCGCTGCGTTCAAAAGTAACTACCGTCGGCCGCCAAGCCTCTGGAGCCCGCGCCCTCTGGCGGGCCACCGGCACCAAGGAAAATGACTTTGGCAAACCAATCGTCGCCATTGCCAACTCCTATACCCAATTCGTCCCCGGCCACGTACACCTTAAAAACGTTGGCGATATCGTCGCCGACGCCGTACGCGAGGCCGGCGGCGTACCGAAGGAATTCAATACCATCGCTGTCGATGATGGCATCGCTATGGGGCACAGCGGCATGCTCTACTCGCTGCCTTCGCGCGAAATCATCTCCGATTCCATCGAGTACATGGCCAATGCCCACACTGCCGACGCCCTAGTATGCATCTCCAACTGCGACAAAATCACCCCGGGCATGCTCAATGCGGCGCTACGGCTAAACATTCCCACCATTTTCGTCTCGGGCGGACCGATGGAGGCCGGCAAAGCCGTGGTGGTTGATGGCGTAGCCCACGCCCCCACTGACCTCATCACCGCTATCACCGCCTCCGCCAATGACGCGGTATCTGATGAAGGCTTGACCCAGGTGGAGGAATCCGCCTGTCCCACCTGCGGCTCCTGTTCTGGCATGTTTACCGCCAATTCCATGAACTGCCTGACCGAGGCACTCGGCCTGGCGCTGCCCGGCAACGGCACCACCCTGGCCACCCACACGGCTCGCCGCAGCCTATTTGAAAAGGCCGGCTCCACCATCGTCGATATGTGCCGCCGCTATTACGGCGAGGAGGACAAATCCGTTCTCCCCCGCAATATCGCCACCAAGGAAGCCTTCACCAACGCCATGGCGCTAGACATGGCCATGGGCGGATCCACCAACACCATCCTGCACACGCTTGCAGCCGCACAGGAAGGCGAGGTGGATTTCACCCTCGATGACATTAATGACATCTCCTACCGCGTGCCCTGCTTGTCCAAGGTCGCGCCCAATGGCACCTACCACATTGAGGATGTCCACCGCGCCGGCGGCATCCCCGCCATCTTGGGAGAACTTCGCCGCGCCGGGCACCTGAACTTGAAGGTGCATACGGCGCTGTACGATAACGCCGAGCAGTGGCTCGATGATTGGGATATCCGCAACCCGCACGCCACCGATGAGGCCCGTGAGCTTTATCTCGCCGCCCCCGGCGGCGTGCGCACCACCGAACCATTTTCCCAATCCAACCGCTGGGACGAGCTCGATACTGACGCCGCTAATGGCTGCATTCATGACGCCGATCATGCCTTTTCTTCCGACGGCGGCCTCGTTGTCCTGCGCGGAAACCTGGCTCCAGACGGTGCCATCGTGAAGGCAGCGGGCGTCGATGAAGAGCTGTGGACCTTCTCTGGACCTGCTCGTGTGGTCGAATCCCAGGAAGAGGCCGTATCGATAATCCTGAACAAGGAAGTTCAACCGGGCGACGTGGTGGTCATTCGCTATGAAGGCCCGTCCGGCGGCCCTGGCATGCAGGAGATGCTCCACCCAACCTCTTTCCTCAAGGGCGCCGGGTTGGGCAAGGCATGCGCCTTGATTACCGACGGCCGCTTTTCCGGCGGCACCTCCGGCCTTTCCATCGGCCACATTTCCCCCGAGGCGGCCCACCAGGGCCTAATCGGGCTCATCGAAAATGGCGACACCATCACCATCGACATCCACGAGCGCCAACTCACCCTGGATGTGGACGAGGACGTGCTGGAGCGCCGCCGCGCTGCCCAAGAACTGCGCGAGCACCCCTGGACTCCAGTGAGCCGCAACCGACCGATCACCAAGGCGCTGCGCGCGTATGCGGCCATGGCAACCTCTGCCGACCGCGGCGCGGTACGCGTGGTCGACGGTTATGTGAATTAGCAGGAGATAGCTGCTAAATTGCTGTGCCTCGGTGGGGTGCACGCCCGTTTACCTGCAGATCGCATAAAGTGTACTGCGATGAAACTCGCGCGCACCCCATTTTTCCGTTATGCCTTAGCTCTGCTGGGGCTCCTCTGTGGCGCCCGAAAGGTTGTTCAGGACACCCGCATCACGGACTTCCCCATCGATATGGTGATCTACCGCGAAGGCGTCAAGGCCTTCCTTGAGCATCGCTCCGTCTATAGCGAGCCCATGCTGGCCGGCGATGTCGAACTTCCCTTCATTTATCCGCCCTTTGGCGCGCTCGTCATGGTTCCGATCACGGCCTTTGACGGCATTGACCACGATATGGCGGGCGACATTATGGTCGTCCTTTCCGATCTACTCCTGCTTGTCTGCCTCTACTTTGTCTTCAAGGCGGTGCTAAAGAAGCCGGAGTTCCTCCTGCCCGTTACCGCCATTACTTGGGCCATTGCCTTGCGCTTCGAACCGGTTGACCTCAACAATGGTTTTGCACAGATCAATATCGTGGTCATGACACTCGTTATCCTCGACCTCGTTCCGCGCAAGCGCTTACTGCCGCAGGGCGTCTTGATTGGTTTGGCCGCCGCTATCAAAATTACCCCACTGGCGATGCTACTCTACTTCCTCGTGCGCAAGGAATGGAAGCAGATTGCCACGGCTTTCCTTTCCGCAGTCGCTGCCACCCTCCTCGCCGCAGCCTTCCGCTGGGACGCATTCGTAGAGTTCTTCAGCTCAAAATTGCTCGATATGGGCTCTGGCGGCGACTTCGGCGTCGCAACCGACTACCAGTCCAATAGTTCCATCAAGGGCGCCATTCAGCGCATGTATTCCTCTACGGAAGCCATGGACGCCAATGGACTGACGATCAACCTTGCGTGGCTCGCAGCTTCCCTAGTAGTTATTGCCTTTGCTGCGTGGCTTATCAAGCGACTGTGCGAGAAGCACTTGCTTGTCGACGCCCAATTGGTCACCGCTCTCACCCTCCTCCTCATCTCCCCTGTTTCCTGGTCGCACCACTGGGTCTGGCTCACGCTCATTATCCCGGTCTTCGTCTACCGCGCTTGGTCCTGGCTGCCGTCTGGAGGGGCTGCGGGCAGCCTCTTGACCGTCCTTATCGCCTGGGCAGCCATGCTGCTAACCGTCCCTCCCAAATGGTGGTGGGGCGATCAAGTCGATGTCCACGCCATGGAGCGCTACCAGAAGTTCTGGGTGGATGACTTTGTGTGGCTAACCATACTGACCGTCGCGCTTTTCGCAGCCGCTTTCTATGCCTCCCAGCACAATAACCGGAACGCGAATACCGCTACTCCTGCCCTGCTAACGTCTTAAGCGCTGCAAGGTGCGAATCGAATGCGGCCTTGCCTTTGGCCGTGAGCATCACCCATACCGTGTCCTTGCCGCGCGAGGATCCATACTCACGAAAACGGCTGATATAACCCTCTTTTTCCAGTGCGCTTAGCTGCTTAGACAGCGTGGCATCGGATAGATTCACTTTGTCCCGAATCGCTGCAAAGCGCATCTCTTTGTTGATGGCGCCTTCCACTGCGCCAGCCGCATTGAGCACCGCACAAATCTTAAACCGATTAAGCGGGTGGATTACCGGATCAAGCTCACTCATCGTCGCTTGCCTGCTTATTACTCTCGTGGTCTCGCGTGGACAGATCCATCGCACCGGAGTTAAAAACCCAGAAGACAGCGAGTCCCCACAGCGTGGATGCTACGGCCGCAATTACCATGTGTCCTTCGAAAAAGGTCTGGAAAAACGTAGGGACAAAAATCAGAATGATTCCGAAGTAGTATTTCTTATCCGGCTGCGGCTGGGCGAAAGGATCTTGCCTATAACCTGCGCGCACGTCGCGCTTCTGAGCGCCAACCCAGAGAGCTACTCCCACGCAGACCACCACTAAACCAAGGGACAACCACCACGGCATGCCATTGCCCCATTGGATCAAGATAAACCAAAGTACTGCCAGCGCTGCAGCAAACAAGGCATTAAGCGCAGTCCGCCGTCTGTCGCTTTGTTCCTTCTCCACTTCTTCATTGAAGGCCAGTGCCTCGTGCACGCTCTCGTCCATGATCGTCGTTCCTTTCGCCTTCAACCTTTCGTTGTTTTCCACTTTAGAAAGTATCATACTTTCCACCCCGGAAAGCAAGAGTAAAAGAAAATCCGTCGCTATTGCGACGGACTATCTATCAAGACCTAATTCAGCGGATTAACTCCTGCGCCGAAGAACCACAGTGCTACGAGAATGGCTACGCCGATGAGCACAAAGATCCACGAGGTACCCAGTGGGCGGCGTGCCCACGAACGCTTGAAGTCTAGGGAGATAAAGCCTGGGCCAGTAAACTGCAGGCCCACTGCGATGACAAAGAGGACCAAGGAAAGCCATACGGATTCTGGCCAGCTAAAGACGTCTAGGCCGGCATCGGTCTGGGCTAGCTCGTGGACGGCGGTAAAGCCGGTCACTACCAGGCCAATCATGGCCGCCAGCGGCGTAATGAGGCCGAGCAGCAAGAACACAGCAGCGATAAGCTGCATGGTCGGCACCGCAATGGACAGTGCGGTATCCCAGGCATAGTTAGCAAAGTCGCCCTCTAGACCGGACAAGCCCTGACTATCACCGAGCTCGAAAAAGGTTTTTGCACCGGCAATGATCAGGTAGGCACTCAGTGCGATGCGAATGAATAGCAGGCCAAAATCGATGGTGCCGCGGCGACCATAGCGTTGATAGCCTTCCTTTTCTTCTTGTTCCGCCTGTAGGCGTGCCTCACGCTCCTCTGCGGTTTCAGTGCTGAGGGTGTTTTCCGCAGGGGCGTCGGCAGTAGCAAGTGCCGTCTCCTGCTCTACGCTGGCCGGCGTGGTGGACTCCGGTTGCGCGAAGGCTACGGTCTCCTCGCCGGCGCCACTGTCCCGACGCGCGGCCTCATTCGCACTGGAGTAGGACAGTACCTCGGTTTCCGGGTGATCCTGCTGCGCCTGGGAAGGCTTGATCTCCTGCGGCTCAGCGCGGCCGGCACGCTCGAAGAGGCCAGGCTTCGACTTTCCCTGGCCGGAGACAGAATCCTTACTAGCGGGCTTCGCGTTGTAGGTAGGGACGTCCATATCCTCATCAAACGGGGTGGCTTTATCCGGTTGCTGCTTATCGCTCATAGCTCCAACTTAGGGGACGTGCCTGCACTTTTGTGGTACCCACCACGGCGCGCCGCGCGAGCATGCGTACTACGTCGCCACTAGATCGCCCGCAGCCTCGATTACCGAACGCGTAAGTTCGCTCAAAACCTCTGACTCCAAGCGCCAACGCTGCCAGTAAAGGTCAATATCGAGCGGGGAGTCGTCGAGAAGCACCAGCTCTTTTGCCGCCAATAGGGGCAGAGCTTGGGCCTGGGGCAGCAATCCCCACCCCAGGCCAACGCGAACGGCCTCGAGGTAGCCCTCGGAAGAGGGAATCTGTGATACCCGGGCACGCACCACGGCCGAATCAATGAAGCGCTCGCGCATCGCATCATCCAGTACTTGATCGTTGGGACCATAGCCTACAAGGGGCATAGTTTCCCAGGTCAGGCGGCCGCTATGGAAGCTTTCTGCAATATGTGGTGCCGCGACTGGGAAGTACCGCATCGTACCCAAAAAGCTAGACTCACAGCCCGAGACCGGCGTGGCTTCCCTCGTTACCGCGCCAAGCACATCGCCGCGTCGCAGCATGGCTAAGGTGCGGGCCTCATCCTCAATCCGGATGCGCAGGGCGACATCACCCTGCCGCGCGGTATCGCTAAGCACCCTACGAAACCATGTCGCTAGAGAATCCGAGTTCACCGCGACAGAGAGCGGAACCCGGGCCAAGCGGTGGCCTAGGCGGGCATCCGTCTCCGCTTGCACCAACGCCATGCGGCGTGCGGATTGAACCAGGATCTCCCCCGCTTCCGTGGCGGTTACCGGGGTAGCACGGCGAAGGAGCACGCGACCGGTGCTCGATTCTAGGGCCTTAATTCGTTGGCTTACCGCAGACGGCGATATGCCGAGTACAGCAGCGGCGACATCGAAGCTGCCTTCGTCCACGATGGCGAGCAATGTTTCTAAGTGCACCGGGTTCATGAAGCTATTCTAAACCAACTGTAGATTCATTAACTGGACTAATTCAGGCCGAGAATTCACACTGGAAGGCATGTCCATCGTGCTTGCTGGTTTCTTCCTGGGATTATCGCTCATCGTGGCCGTTGGCCCGCAAAATGCCATGCTGCTCAAGTACGGCATCCGCCGCGACCACATTGGCCTCATCATTGCTGTCTGCGCGCTTTCCGACGTCCTCCTGATTACCGCCGGCACGGCCGGCGTGGGCTACTTGGTAGAAAAATTCCCCAACGCCCTGCAGGTTCTGAAATATGTTGGCGCCGCTTACCTAGCGTATTTCACCTTTACCTGCTTCCGCGATGTGCTCAAGACCAGAGGCGAGGCCATCGAGGTGGAATCCACACAGCCGAAAGTACCGCAGGAAGTCGCTTCCTTCGATGGCTCTCAGTCACGCAGCACGACCAAGACCACAACTCGCGTCGAGATCAAGCGCTCCCCCTCGTGGGTTAAGCCGCTATTGACCGCCCTGGCCTTAACGTGGCTTAACCCAGGCGCCTACGTGGACGTAGTGGTCATGCTCGGCAGCATTGCTAATCAATATGGCGAATCGGGGCGCTGGCTTTTCGCCGTGGGTGCAATCTGTGCCAGCTTCACCTGGTTCCCCTTTATCGGCTTCGGTGCCGCGCGCTTTTCCCACGTGCTGTCCCGGCCCACAGTGTGGCGTTGGATCAACTTCGGCATCGGCGTCATCATGATTGGCCTAACGCTCAAGTTGCTCCTGCTCTAGGGGGCCGGGGCTCGGGAGCGGCCTAGTCGCCGCGAACGCGCGAAGCAGTGGCCTCGGCCCACCGGTTGATTCCGGCGTCATGGGCGGCGTCATCAATAGCAGCAAGCTCGTCTGCGCTGAAGTCAAGCTTGTCCAGCGCGCCCAAGTTGTGCTCAAGCTGCTCCACCGAAGAAGCACCCAACAGCGCCGAGGTAAGCGTGCGATCCCCCTGATCACGCAGCACCCACGAGATAGCCATCTGCGCCAGAGACTGACCACGCTTGCCTGCAATATCGTTGAGCGAGCGGATCATGGAAAGGTTTTCCTCATTGAGCCAATCCTTTTCCAAGGTCTTATTCTTCGCCGCGCGCGAATCTGCGGGGATGCCATCGATATAGCGATCCGTCAGCATGCCCTGTGCTAGTGGACCAAAGCCGATGACACCCAACCCACTGCGCGCCGTGACATCAAGAAGGGACTCGCCATCCTCGCCCGGGCGCTCAATCCAGCGGTTCAGAATGGAATAACTGGGCTGATGAATCAGCAGCGGGCAGCCTTCATCTTCCATAAACTCCATGGCCTCCGCGGTAAGCTCCGGCCCATAGGAGGAAATGCCCACATAGAGGGCCTTGCCGGAAGCCACGATATCGCGCAGCGCATAAAGAGTCTCTTCCAGCGGAGTGTCCGGGTCCGGACGGTGATGGTAGAAGATGTCCACGTAGTCCAAGCCCATGCGCTTCAAGGAAGCGTCCAAGGAGCTCACCAGGTATTTGCGAGAGCCGCCGAAACCGTAGGGTGAATCATTCATTACCCAACCCGCCTTGGAAGAAATGATCATTTCATCGCGGAAGGGGCGGAAATCGCGGGTGAAGATGCGGCCGAAGTTTTCCTCCGCGGCACCTGGTTCAGGGCCGTAGTTATTGGCCAAATCGAAATGAGTAATCCCCCGGTCATACGCCGCGCGCAGGATTTCGCGCTGCGTGGCCAGGGGACGATCGTCGCCGAAGTTCTGCCATAGGCCAAGGGAAATGGCCGGCAGCTTCAGCCCAGAGTTGCCTACTCGGCGGTACTCCATCGAATCATAACGGTCAGATGCGGGTGCATAGATGCTCATGGCACCCATTGTCCGCTTAATTCTTGGAATTGTCAGCCTGTGGCAGATCCTCATCTTCTTCCGGGTCGCCGGATGCGCCGGTTTCTTCGACCCACTTTTCAATTTCTTCCGGCGTACGGTCGGTTTCTACCGCGTCGCGTTCGGTGTAATAGGAGTAGTCGTGGCGCTTTTCTGCGTAATCCTTTTTGTCAAAGTCCACGTCATCGTCACTATCGAGCTCTTCGGCGACTTCCTCCACCAGCTCATCGTAGAGGGCCTCGTTATCCATATTGGAGTCCTCGATGTGCTGGCCAATTTCATCGTCATAGCGCTCAGCATCATATGCCTTGTCCGGGTGCAGCTTCAGGTGCATGAGGGCACGTACGCGCTCACGGCGCACGGCCTCATCCTGGATCTGCGACTGGCTGCGGAACCAAGCAAAGACCAGGATGGCCACCATCAGAATGCCCATGTAACCGATGACGGGGTAGATGTAGTTCATCAGGGTCTTGAAGCCGGCGAAGGAAACGGCGAAACCAGCCAAGCAGCCGATAACGAAGATAACCGGGAAGCGCTTCTCATGACCGGCAGATAGGCGCTTGCCCAGCGCGTAGAACATGCCGATGGCGGTATTGAAGATCATCAAGTAAATGATGACCGCCATAACCGCACCCAACGTTGGATTGACGTCATCGACCAAAGACAGCATCGGAATATCGGAGCCTTGCGCCTTATCCGAGTTCATCAACAAGGAGAATCCGGCAAGGCCCATCATGATGGAGTAGATGACGCCGCCTACAACGCCGCCCCAGCCGGCCTCGCGCGGACTAATATTATCGCCACCGATAACCAGGGACATGGACACAGCAAGCATCAGGGCAAGGCCGTTGTAGTTCAGTGCGGAAATCAGCCAATTCCCAATCGGAGTATCGATTTGACTGGAGGCGTCCATAGCGGCGCCGATGTCATCCGGCATATTAAGGCCGGTGTAGATGGCTACACCAATGACCGCAATGATGATGGTCGGTGTTACAGCACCGATAACCTTGGATACCTTGTCCACGTCGAGCATGCCCACGACAAGCACCAAGACCAGCATGAGTGTGGAGCCGATCCACGTCTTCCAGCCAAACTGCTGCTCCATATTGGAACCCGCGCCGGCCAACATCACAAAGCCAATAGCAAAGAGGGTGATGATGACCGCGATGTCCAGCAACTTGGAGACGATCGGGTGGGTGACATTGCGGAAAACGGTGTTGTGTTCAGAAGCGTGGAAGTAGCTGCCCAACTGCAAGAACACGGTACCGGCAAGGGTCATGACGAGTGCGGCGATGATGAGGCCAGGAATGCCCCAAGAACCAAAGGCGGTGAAGTACTGCACCACCTCTTGGCCCGTGGCAAAGCCGGCGCCGACCAACAAGCCCACGAAGGACATGGCAATGGCGATAATGTTTTTAGAAGACACGGTTGCCTAACTTTTGTAGCGAATATCTTTCGCATACTGGTGCGCGCGGCCCCTGTCCCCCACTCCCCAGCACGTGGGCTACACAACACCGATATGCGTTCCTTAAGGAATGGTACGTAAGTGACCCGTTAAACACCTACTGGCGCATACCGATGTTGTGCTAAATCACATTCTGACGTTCCGCGAATTCAACCTAACGCTTTAGTCGTCAAAGGTCGCGGTATCAATCACGAAGCGGAACTTTACATCGCCTTGCACCACGCGCTCATAGGCGTCATCAACATCGTTGACGCCGATCTTTTCAATAACGGCGCCGATACCGTGCTCGGCACAGAAGTCCAGCATCTCCTGGGTCTCTGCAATGCCGCCGATATTATTACCTGTAAGCACCTTGCCGCCGCCGACGAGGCTGCTCATATGGATCCCCAGCTCCTCCGGCGGAAGTCCGACAACGGACATGATGCCGCGCGGCTTCAGTAGCTGCAGATAGTCATCGAGGGAGTACCGGACAGATATGGTGGACAAGATGACGTCGAATTCGCCGCGGTGGTTGGCAAAGAAGTCTTCCTCTTCACCGGTGGCCAGAATATGCTTTGCACCCAGCTCATAGGCTTCCTTTTCCTTGCGCAGGGAGCGGGAAATCACGGTTACTTCCGCGCCCTTTGCCGCAGCGATCTGCACACCCATGTGGCCCAAGCCGCCTAGGCCTACTACGGCAACCTTGTCGCCTTCTTTAACCTGCCAGCGAGCCAGCGGCGAATAGGTGGTGATTCCGGCGCACAGCAGCGGGGCTGCGACGTCAAAGTCAATACCCTCTGGAATGGTGCACACGAAGTCTTCGTTGACTACTACCTTCTGGGCATAGCCGCCTTGAGTAATGGTCCCGTCTACGTCTTCGGAGTTATAGGTGCCCACGTTGCCATTCAGGCAGTTCTGCTCTTGGCCGTTGCGGCACTGTTCGCACTCGCCACAGGAGTTCACTAGGCAGCCCACGCCCACGCGGTCGCCCACTTTGAACTTGGTGACCTTATCACCCACAGCTTCCACAACGCCGGCGATCTCATGGCCCACTGTCAGGGGGAAGTGCGCCTGACCCCACTCGTTACGGATGGTGTGAATATCGGAGTGACAAATACCTGCAGCCTTGATATCAATGACCACATCGTCTTCGCGCGGATCGCGGCGCTCGATTTCTACGATTTTGAATGGCGCTTCAGGGCTTTCCTTTTGCAATACTTTGCTCTTAATTGTCATGCCCACGACCCTACGCGTAACCCCACTGACCTCGCCTAACGAAAGTAATCACCATTTCCGGCAGGGGAGGAAAACTAAAAACAGCCACGCCCCTCTCGTTGAGGAGGGAAAGCGCGGCTGGTTCTTTGGGGGTCTTAGTTCAGCTTCTCTGCGATAAGCTTATTGACTTGGCCTGGATCGGCCTTGCCCTGCGTGGCCTTCATGACCGCACCCACGATGGCACCGGTGACCTTCTTATTGCCGGCACGGTACTTTTCCACAATGTCCGGGTTGGCGGCCAGCGCGTCATCTACGGCCTTCTCGATGGCGCCGTCATCGCGCACGACCTCCAAACCACGCTTTTCGACGACTTCGTCGACGTCACCCTCGCCCGCCAACACACCATCGACGGCCTTGCGCGCGAGCTTGGTGGTCAGCTTGCCTTCGTTGACGAGCGCGATAACGCGCGCCACGTGCTGCGGAGTAATGGACAAACCAGCAAGATCGGTATCCTGCTCGTTGGCCTTGCCGGCTAGGTAGGAAACCCACCAGGAGCGTGCCTCGTCTGGCTTCGCACCGGCCTCGACGGTATCCACGATGAGGTCGAGGGCACCGGCATTAACCAGGTCGCGCATCTCCTCATCTTTGATACCCCACTCTTCCTGGATGCGCGCACGGCGAACCCATGGCAGCTCCGGAAGGGTCTGACGCAGCTCTTCTACCCACTCGCGCGGGGCGATGACCGGCGGCAGGTCCGGATCATTGAAGTAACGGTAGTCTTCCGCGGTTTCCTTCGGACGACCCTTGGAGGTGGTGCCATCGGCCTCTTGATAGTGGCGGGTTTCCTGGTCAATAGTGCCGCCATCTTCGAGCACCTGCGCCTGGCGCTGCATCTCGAAGCGAACCGCCTGCTCCACGGAACGCAGGGAGTTAATGTTCTTGGTTTCGGTACGGGTACCAAACTCTTCCTGGCCCACCGGGCGCAGGGATAGGTTGGAATCCACACGCATAGAGCCTTGGTCCATGCGGGCGTCGGAAACGCCCAAGGCTGCAACGAGCTCGCGCAGGGCGGAAACGTAGGCCTTAGCCACCTCGGGCGCGCGCTCACCGGCGCCAATGATCGGCTTGGTAACAATCTCAATGAGAGGAATACCCGCACGGTTACAATCCACCAGGGACGCCGTGGCGCCGTGAATACGACCGTCCGTACCACCGAGGTGGGTCAACTTGCCGGTGTCTTCCTCCATATGGGCACGCTCGATTTCTACGCGCCACTCGGTGCCGTCCTCCAGCACAACGTCCAGGTAGCCGTCATAGGCAATCGGCTCGTCGTACTGGGAAATCTGGTAATTCTTCGGCTGGTCCGGGTAAAAGTAATTTTTGCGGGCAAAGCGTGAGGACTCCGCAATGGAGCAATTAAGGGCAAGCCCAATCTTGATGGCACCCTCCACACCCTTGGAGTTAACTACCGGCAGCGCACCGGGAAGGCCCAGGGATACCGGGTCAACGTTGGAATTAGGCGCTGCGTTGAAGTTCGTAGGAGAGGTAGAAAACATCTTGGTTTCCGTATCCAGCTCTACGTGGACTTCCATGCCCATTACCGGTTCGAACTTTTCTAGGACCTCATCGAAGTCCATCAGGTCATACATCGCAGCAGTCATGCGTGCCATCTTAATACGTCCATGCGCCCGCGCGCTCACGCCCCTAAGCTGAATATTATGACTACACCACATAGCGTTGATGCCACCCTTATCGATGCCCCATTGATCAACATCGCAGTCTTCCGCACTGCCCCTACCCCTGAGGAGGTAAGCGAGCGCCTGACCACCACTTTTGGCGACCGCCTGGGAGAAATCACACCGGGTAAGAATCCAGGAAGCATCATGGTTGAGCTTAATGATTCATTTTTATTGCACTACCAAGCCGTCGATACCCCTCCCACCCGCGATAGCTATGGCCTCCACCCCATTTTGAGCGCGGATGCCCGCGGCCTCGATTCCGCCACCGCACAAATCCTCGTGTCCGTGCTTCCCCGTGAGACCGAACTTGATCGCGCGAAGCAATTCCGCGAGGCCCGCCGCGATCACCTTGAGCTACTCTCCAAGGCCACTGCGGTGGTAGCCGAGCACCCCGACTGCCTGATAGTCCATAACCCGCGCGGCAACGTTTCTATCGCGCCGAATACTTTCCTCGAGGCCGTTCGGGATAACCTTGCACCAATGCACATCGCTCCGGTGTGGCTTACCCAAAAAGAAAACAAAATCTTGGGTTATACCGTTGGGCTGGTCCAAGCCGGACACCCGGAAGTCCAGGCGGCCACCGAATCCATGGATCCCACCGATCTCTATTACAAGCTGGCCAATATCGCAGACCATGTTCTGCAAGGCGCCACCGTCAAAGACGGCGACACCCTATCTTTCGAGCAAGGCCAGCCCCCACTCACCGTGCAAAAAGAGCCCTGGTATGTAGACGAGTCCTACCCTGCGGTCACGATTATTTTTTAGCAGTTCTTCCGCCCTACTTCCGGGAATCCGAATAGCGGCAGATGGCTGCAAGCACCGCACCAGAGAGGTTGTGCCACACTGAAAAGACGGCACCTGGTAGGGCGGCCAATGGGTTCATATAGGTCGATGCCAGGGAGGTGGCCAAGCCGGAGTTTTGCATGCCCACCTCGACGGCCATGGTGCGCCGCGCGGAGATCGGCTGCTTGGTGACCGCTCCTGCAATGTAGCCCAGCAGATAGCCACAGGCATTATGGGCAACTACGGCCGCAAAGACCAGCGCACCCGCCGTAGCGATGGTGTCGTGCGCGCCGCCGACCACGATGCACACGATGGCCGAAATGGCCGCAACCGAGATCCACGGCAATGCCGCGTTAATCTTTGCCACCAGGCGCGGAACCAGCATGCCGATAAGGATGCCGGCAACGACGGGAATGAGAACCACCTTGACAATGGACCCCGCCATGGCTGAAGCGGAGACCGGCATGTACTCCCCTGCCAGCCACAAGGTCAACAATGGGGTAAGGACCGGCGCCAACAGGGTGGAAATGGACGTCATGGTTACCGACAGAGCCACATCACCGCGCGCAAGATAAGACACCACATTGGAACTCGTACCGCCGGGCGCGCATCCTACAAGGATAACGCCGGCAGCTACAGCATCGGGAAGATCCATCACCGCGACTACCAGCAGCGCCACCAGCGGCATGATAACGAACTGCGCTACCACTCCAATGAAAACGGGCAGCGGACGGCGTGCCACCAAAGCAAAATCCACCGGCTTGAGGGTTAGGCCCATACCGAACATGACAATCCCCAGCAGCGGGGTGACCTGGGGGGCGAAGGAAGCTGCGGTTTCTGGCGCGAGGTATCCCACCACGCCACCGATAATCACGAGCACGGGAAAGCCTAGCGCTGCAATGAGCGCTTGACGGTCTTGTGCTGCGGAGGGCGCAGAGGGCACCTCTACCCGATTATCTGTCATGCTATCGATACTCATGAACAAAAGAATACGCTCCCACCCAGTGGGAGCGCTATCTTAATATTCGGAACACGGAATGCCTTTAGCCAAAGAGCGCCTGGGCGTTGCGGTAACGCGATTCCGGTACCGTCTTCAATTGGCCCACGGCATCTTCGAGTGGAACTAGGTCAATATTTTCACCATGCAGGGCAACACACATGCCGGATTTGCCCTCGTGAATAGCACGGGCTGCATGTACACCGTAACGAGTTGCAAGGACGCGGTCATAGGCCGTCGGCGTGCCGCCGCGCTGGATATGCCCCAGCACGGTCGTACGCACGTCATACCCGGTGCGTGCCTTGATTTCATCGCCGATTACCTGGCCGATGCCGTTAAAGGTCTGGTGACCGAACTGATCGACGCCGCCAGCCTCGAAGTCCATCGTCCCTTCCTTCGGGAGGGCGCCTTCTGCCACGCAGATAATGCCGTACTTCTCACCCATCTGGAAGCGGCGTTCCATCGCCTTCGTAATCTCCGCGATGTCGAAGGGCTCTTCCGGTACCACGGTGTAGTGCGCACCGCCGGCCATGCCCGCATGCAGGGCAATCCATCCCACGTGGCGGCCCATAACCTCCACGATCAGGATGCGATTATGGGACTCCGCGGTGGTGTGCAGACGGTCGATAGCATCGGTGGCCACAGAAACCGCAGTATCGAAACCAAACGTGTAGTCGGTGGCATTGACGTCATTATCAATGGTCTTCGGCACGCCCACTATCGGCACGCCGTTATCAGAAAGCCACTTTGCACCCTTGAGGGTACCTTCACCACCGATGGCGACTAGAGCATCTACCCCGGCATCCGCCATGTTGGACTTAATCTGGTCAAGGCCGGCCTTGAACTTATCCGGATGCAGGCGACCGGTGCCCAGGATGGTGCCGCCACGCAACAGAATACGGTCGATTTCCGCATCGTCATAAAGATCGCGGCGGCGGTCTTCCATCAGGCCCACCCAGCCGTCTTCATAACCTACAACGGTATCTCCAAATTCATTGGACGCGGTACGCACTACCGCACGGATTACAGCATTGAGGCCGGGGCAATCGCCGCCGGACGTTAAAACACCTAGACGCATACCTACCAATCTAGCGCGCGATTTTTAGGCCTGCAGAGTGTCCCTAAAACCTAGGGCAGAAACCAGGCCCACCACCAGCGCAGCCACGATGACGAGCAGCGAATTAATAATTGCCGCCTCTGGGCTACCCGTTTGCATAACTGCGGATACCAGGGCAACTCCCACCACGGATCCCACCTGGCGGGAGGTGTTGTACACACCGGAGGCAGCGCCCATAAGTTCCGGTGAGATATCGCGCAAGGTGGTGGCTGCGTTGGAACCCCAAATGAACGACTGCCCCACACCTAGGCCGGCAATAGGCAGCCCGAGTACCCACGGAAGGGCGTCGACCTGCATGACCCACCATGCCGCAAGGAGCGAGAAGATAAGGATAGAAAATCCCATTACCCCAAGAATCCGTGGATTGACGCGATCCGCCATGATTCCAGCCAGCGGAGATATCAGGAGAGACACCAGCGCCATAGGAGCCACGATGATGCCGGCTTCGTCTGCAGGCACTCCCTGCATGGTCTGCAGCCACAGCATGATGGGGAGCATCACCGCAGCAGCCATAAACCCCATTGCGATGATGCCTACCGAGCCCGCCAGGTAATTACGGTCACTAAATAGCGCCAGCGGCACCAGCGGACTCGACCCGCGGGCCTGGGCGGTTGCCTGCAATCGAATAAACCAGACGCTAGCGGCAACTCCAGCGAGCAGGATCAACCAGATGGTCCAACCCCAGCCAAGCACCGGGCCCTGCTGAATGCCAAAGACGATTGCTGCCAAGGCGATGAGCGAAACGATGGCCGAGGGCGCATCGATAGACTGCGCGGTCGTGGGTAACTCAGGCACCCACAGCAGCGCGAAGACAATGGCTAGGACCACGAAGGGAACGTGTGCCCAAAAGGCGGCTTGCCACCCAAAGTGCCCCACAAGGAACCCGCCGGCGAGTGGACCGGCAAGTGCTGCTACAGAGCCGATCACACCCCATACGCCCAGTGCGCGCCCACGCCGCTCACGCGCGAAGATGCGATTGATAACGGACATGGTCTGTGGCATCTGG
Organism: Corynebacterium sp. MSK122; assembly: GCF_030229435.2. NCBI lineage: Bacteria > Bacillati > Actinomycetota > Actinomycetes > Mycobacteriales > Corynebacteriaceae > Corynebacterium > Corynebacterium sp. MSK122. The sequence goes on from NZ_JASPHV020000008.1 coordinate 52,075, forward strand.
AGGGACGCACCCATGCCTTGCACGGCACGCGCCGCAATGAGTACTTCCACAGTGGGCGCCACGGCACACGCCACCGCACCCAGCCCGAAAACGCCCACGCCCAAACAGAACATCCGGCGCTGGCCTAAAACATCGCCCAAGCGGCCGGCAAAGAGCAGCGGCACCACCACAGCCAGCAAATAGGCCGCGGATACCCACATGGTGTGGTTTACGCCTGCGTTCAGCTCACGTTGCAGATCAGGCAGCGCCACCGCCACCATGGATTGGTCCAGCAGGGACACAAAGAATCCGAGGGACAATGCAAACATGGCGCGCCATGCTTGGCGCTCGGGCGGCAGATGCGTCTCCACAGTCATGGCCTTAGAGTCTAGCGGGCCGAGAAATGTCGACCTAGACTGGTCACATGTCCATGATCGATATTAAAAAGCCCCAAGACGTTTCTACCGCCACCACTGTTACCCTCGGCCTTATCGGTGGCTGGGTCACCGCCCGCGAGACCGGAATTCGCCCGCTGGGCGGCGTAATCCTCGCCGCTGCCGGTGTCTGGGCGGGTCGCTCTTGGGCCAAGAAAACCACCCCGGTTACCACTGCCGGCCTGTGCGCACTCTACGTGGGTGCATTCGGCGCCTCCCACCCGTTGGCTAAGAAGATTGGCGCTTGGCCAGCCGTCCTTAGCGTGACCGCGGCTTCGGCGGGCGCGGCTTATGCGCTTTCCGACGCCAAATAGTCCCCCACACAAAAATGCGCACCATGGCCGAAGACATGGTGCGCATTTTAAGTTTTAGTGTGCTACGAGTTTTTACTTGTCAACAGTAAACTCGGCCGCAGCTTCCTTGCTGCCCAAGGCTACGGTGCCGCCGGGAAGGTTGAAGAAAGAAGGCTTGGACTCAAAGAGGCCCAGCAGGGCGTCGGAAAGCTGCTGGGTGTGCTCATCGCAAGCCGCAAGGGTGGAGTTGAACTCGCCCACGCTGATGGTGCCGTCCTTAGCCACCTCGTAGGTAGTGGTGTAGATATTGCAGCCATCATTCATCACCAAGGAGTGGTCCTTGGCAAACTCAACACTAAGCTTGCCTTCTTCCTTAACGGAGTGGAGAGTTCCAGTGATCGTCTGGCCCTCGATCTGGGGCTCCAGCTTCTCCGCGCCCTTCGGCAGCGGGGCAATAAGCCCAGAGTTGGTCGGCGCGGTCATGCTGAACCCGGGATCAACGGAGGGCACCTGCGCAGCGTTGGCAGCTCCAGCGCCCATCAGCGCAGCGGCGGTCAGCGAAAATAGTGCGGTCTTTTTGAAATGCATACCTAATAATTTACCCCCGCCGAATATAAATTCAACGGGAGCAAAGAAACCTTTATGGAATCGTTAGGGACTCCACAGGCGACGATTTACTTATCGCGGCCAGCCTCATAGGCAGCGCCCACCTTGTAGAGGCGGTCATCCGCGAATGCCGGCGCCATGATCTGCAGGCCAGTCGGCAGGTTGGTATCGCTCGCCGTACCGGAGGGCACAGACATGCCACACAGGCCGGCTAGATTTAGCGGCAGGGTGCACAGATCGAAGTTATACATTGCCATCGGATCCTCGGCCTTCTCCCCCAGCTTGAATGCCGTGGTCGGGGTGGTCGGGGAAACGAGCACGTCAACCTGCTCGAAGGCACGAGCGAAGTCCTGCGCAATGAGGGTACGCACGCGCTGCGCCTGCAGATAGTAGGCATCGTAGTAGCCCACGGACAGCGCATAAGTACCCAGCATGATGCGGCGCTTGACCTCAGGGCCAAAGCCTTCTGCACGGGACTGGGACATGACCTGCTCGGCGGAGTGGGAGCCGTCATCGCCCGCACGCAGGCCATAGCGCATACCATCGAAACGTGCCAGGTTGGACGAGACCTCGCACGGCATAATCAGGTAGTACGCTGCCAAGGCGTCATCGAAATGCGGGCAATCAACCTCAACAATATCGGCACCCTGCTCGCGCAACTGCTCAACGGCGGCGTGGTAGTTCTCCATCACGCCTTCCTGCCAGCCATCGCGCTCAAACTGCTTAATAAGACCGACCTTGACACCAGAAAGGTCACCCTTGGCACCTTCGCGTGCGGCGGCGACAACCGGTGCTACCGGCTTATCCACGGAGGTCGCATCGAAGGCATCGTGGCCAGCAATGACCTCGTGCAGGAGCGCGGTGTCGAGGACGGTACGGCCACACGGGCCGGCCTGATCCAGGGAAGATGCGGCAGCAATAAGGCCATAGCGGGACACGGTGCCGTAGGTTGGCTTAACACCCACAGTATTGGTCAGCGCGGCTGGCTGGCGGATGGAGCCACCGGTATCGGTACCAATGCCGAGTGGCGCTTGGCCGGAAGCGAGTGCAGCTGCGGTACCGCCGCCCGAGCCGCCCGGGGTGCGCTCGGTGTCATAAGGGTTATGAGCCGGACCAAAGGCAGAGTTCTCATTAGAAGAACCCATGGCAAACTCGTCCAGGTTGGTCTTGCCCAGGATGGGAATTCCGGCCTCGCGCAGACGCTTGGTCACGGTGGCATCGTAGGGAGAAACGTAGCCTTCCAGCATCTTGGAGGCTGCGGTGGTCGGCGCATCGGTGGTAACGAGCAAATCTTTCAGCGCCAGGGGCACGCCTGCCAGACCAGAAGCCGGCTCTTCGCCGGCATCGAGGGCCTTATCCACGGCGTCGGCAGCCGCGAGGGCTTCTTCCGCCCCCACGTGCAGGAAGGAATTAAGCTCCTCATTGGTCTCTGCGATGCGATCCAGGAAGGCCTGAGTAACCTCGCGGGAGGTAATTTCGCGGGAGTGAATCTTTTCCGCCAACTCGGCGGCGGTCAGTGAGGTCAAGCCCTCCGCAGGAACGGTCAGGTTAGACATTTATTCTCCTCCCAAAATCTGTGGCACGACGAAGCGCTCATCTTCTACGGCCGGCGCCTGATCCAAAGCCTGTTCTGCAGTAAGGGTGCGCACAATAACGTCCTCGCGCATCGGGGCGTCCACGGAGTGCGGGTGGCTCATCGGCTCCACACCCTCGGTATCCACGTTTCCTACCGCGGAAACGGAATCAACAATTTCATCAATCTGCGTTGCAAACTGGGCTAGCTCTTCCTCACTGAGGGCCAGGCGGGAAAGCTTGGCGAGGTGGGCTACCTCATCACGCGAAATCTCAGACACGCGAACTCCATCCTTTATCTGCATAATCGACATGCGGGTGAAAAATATTCACACGATGCATGTACTATGTGAATTGCTAACGACCCATGGTACTGCACCTACCGCGACGGCTGCCGCGTCACCCCAAATTTGCGTTGCTTGAAGCCCGCATTGTGACGCACGTATCATGTCTGGGACTACAAACTACCGAAAGCGTGCGAGACCTTGTCCTTTTTGATCCGTGTACTGCTCCCCGATGCCCCTGGCAGCCTGGGCCAGCTTGCCGACGCCTTTGGACTCGTCGACGGCAATATCCAATCGGTCGATATCGTAGAAAACTTCCCCGACGGCACCGTTATGGATGACATTGTCATCGAGCTGCCCCAAGGCGCCATGGCCGATGTCCTCATCACCGCCGCCTCCTCCGTCGACGGCGTGGAAATTGACTCCATCCGCCCGTTTAGCGGCCGAGTAGACCGCCGCGGCCAGATTGAGCTGCTCGCGCGTGTAGCCAATGCCACCAATGTCACTGCGGCCATGGAAGAGGTCGTCGCGGCCATCCCGAAGGCACTCACCTCCACCTGGTGCATCGTCATTGATAATAACGAGCCTATCCGCCGCCTGGCCTCCTCCAACGCCGCCCCGGAAGATGACGGCACCGTTCCTCACGACATTGAGGTCGAAAGCGCCCGCGTCCTCCATCCCGAGCGCGACGAGTGGGTGCCAGAAAGCTGGTCCCTGCTTGACTCCGCACTCGCCGCCGCCCCACTCGGCGATACCGGATTGGTCATCGCCATGGGACGAACCGGCGGTCCTGACTACCTCGCCTCCGAGGTCGAGCACTTGGGCCACATCGGCACTATCTTGGGCAGCTTCCTGAAGTAACTGAAGCGAATTAGACTTCGCCGGTTTCGAGTAGTTGCTGGAATTGCGCCTCGTTGAGAATTGGGATGTCCAGCTCGCGAGCCTTATCCTCCTTCGAGCCAGCCTTTTCGCCGGCAACTAGGTACGAGGTTTTCTTCGACACCGAACCGGTGGCCTTGCCGCCGCGCGAGACAATAGCTTCTTTCGCGGAATCCCTGGTGAAGTTCTCCAAGCTGCCGGTAACCACAATGGTCAAGCCCTGGAGGGTCTGCTCCTTGTGATCCTCGGCCGCTACCTCCATGGCCACGCCCGCAGCAGCCCATTTGTCCACAATCGTGCGGTGCCAATCCACCTCGAACCAATCGTGGAAGGATTGCGCGATGGTCATGCCGACGCCATCGATCTCTGCAAGCTCCTCCGTCTTCGCAGCGCGCAGCTTGTCCATGGATCCATAGCGGGAAGCAAGCGCCCGAGCCGCAATCGGGCCCACGTGACGTATGGACAGCGAGACCAAGACGCGCCAGAAGTCGCGTCCCTTTACCTCCTCTAGGTTGTTTAGCAAGTTCTGGCCTGCCGTATTGACCTTGACATTGCCCTCCTTCTTAGAGCGCTTGTCTTTGGTGTCCTTCTTTGCGGTATAGACATCTGAGGCCAATAGCTTTTCCGCGGTGAGCTCAAAAAGCTCCGACTCATCAACGAGAATGTCGTTGTCGATCAGATCCATCGCACCCTTCTCGCCCAAAGCCTCAATATCCAACGCCTTGCGGGAAGCCAGATACTCCAGGCGTGCCGAGAGCTGCGCCGGACAGGACTGTGTATTGGGGCAACGCCAATCGGCGTCGCCGTCCTTCTGCGGGGCCAATTTCGTACCACACGCGGGACAGTTCTCTGGGAAGGTCCACTCATACTCGCTACCATCGCGCTGCTCGCGCACCGGCCCAAGGACCTCCGGAATAATTTCGCCCGCCTTGCGGATAATGACGGTATCCCCGATGAGCACGCCCTTGCGCTTGACCTCGGATTGGTTGTGCAGGGTTGCCATGGACACCGTGGAACCGGAGACAAAGACCGGCTCCATAATGGCGAAGGGCGTCACTCGCCCGGTACGCCCTACCCCCACCTCAATATTCTTGAGTTTCGTGGTCACTTCTTCCGGCGGATACTTATAGGCAATGGCCCAGCGCGGCGCGCGGGAAGTCGAACCAAGTGCGCGCTGCGAAGCCAAATCATCCACCTTGACCACGAGTCCGTCCATTTCAAAGATGGCGTCGTGGCGGTGTTCTGCCCAATGCGCCACCTCTTCCTGAACCTCTTTGGCCGAGTGCACCTGCTTGGTATACGGGGAAACGGGTAGCCCCCAAGCCGCAATCGCCTTATAGGCATCGTGCTGTGAGCTGGGCGAGAATCCCTCGCGCGCACCCAAGCCGTGGCACACCATTTTCAGGCGGCGTTTTTTCACCTCGGCGGGATCCTTCATGCGAAGTCCACCGGCCGCGGCATTGCGCGGATTAGCAAATTTATCCTTGCCATCAGCCACGCGTTCCTCATTGATCTCCTCGAAGTCCTCGGGGCGCATGTATACCTCGCCACGGATCTCGATAAGCTCCGGAACTGGGTATTCATCAGTCCCCGTCAGCTCGTGCGGAATATCCTCGATTACGCGTGCATTGGCAGTGATCTCCTCGCCCACCGTGCCGTCGCCACGAGTCGCAGCGGTGGTCAAGCGCCCATCACGATAAACCAAATCGATAGACAAACCATCAATCTTCAGCTCAGTGAGATAAGTTTGTGCCGGAGTTCTATCCAACCAATCCTGCATCTCGCCAGCGCTAAAAACATTGTCCAAGCTCATCATGCGCTCAAGGTGCTCAATATCTTCGCCGCCGCTCGGAGCGGCGCCTACCTGCTGGGTGGGCGAATCAGGCACGGCAAGCTCTGGGTGCTCTTCTTCTAGCGCAAGAAGGCGCTGAAAAAGTGCATCAAAGTCGGCGTCGGGAATAGCCGGCTCACCGTTGTAGTACAGATTGCGGTGGCGGCGCACTTCCTGCGCAAGGTCGTTCCATTCACGGTGCAGATCAACTGGATTAGTCACGTTGCACAAGTGTAGCTATCCCTCGTGTCGGGGCTAGCTACTAAGGTATGAATCATGAATTTCGACGCCTCCCGCATGCTCGCCTTCGACCTTGAGACCACCTCGGCCAACCCTAAACAAGCCCGCATTGTTACCTCTGCCCTGGTCCGCATTGACGGCCGCGATGTGCAAAAAATTGAGCACCTAGCCGATCCCGGAATCGAAATTCCGCAGGAAGCGACCAATGTCCACGGAATCACCACGGAAAAGGCCCGCGCAGAGGGCCGCCCCCACGAAGTTGTGCTCAAAGATACGGTCGAGGCAATCAAGGCTGCATGGGAGGATGGCCTGACGCTGATCGTCTACAACGCAGCATTTGATCTCACCGTATTGCGCAGTCTGACCGGAGATTTTACGGTAACCGGCCCGGTCTATGACCCCTATGTGATCGACCGCGTCAGCGATAAGTGGCGAAAAGGAAAACGCACCCTTGGCGCAGTGTGCGAACATTACGGCGTCGAGTTGGGCAACGCCCACGAAGCTACTGCCGACGCCCTCGCCGCCGCCCGCGTGGCTTGGAAACAGGTACGCCAGCACTACCCCAACCTGGCACAGATGGATGAAAACGAGCTCATGGAGTTCCAGGCCGTCAAGTGGTACGAGGACCGTGTCGCCTTTAAGAAGTACCTAGAGGGAAAGGGCCGCGATGCCTCGGATGTCTCGACGGCGTGGCCACTCATCAGTTAAAGTCTCCCAAATCTCCACTTCGAGCCGAAAGTCTCCCAAATCTCCGACAAAACGGGTTACACTAGCCGCATGGACAACCCATTCCGCCCGACATTCGGCGCCCCTCCCCTGTTCTGGGTCGGCCGCGGCGTCGTGCTCGATAGTTTCCGCACTGCCCTCGATGGTTCGGCCGGCAATGCCTCCCGTTCCATGGTGCTAAGCGGCGCTAGGGGCATCGGCAAAACGGTCCTCATCAACGAGTTGGAAGACATTGCTGAAGCGCGCGGTTGGGTAACGCTACGCGCCTCTGGGCGCTCCACCATGGTGGAGGAACTGGTCAACACCACGATTCCGAGGCTTCTCGAGCGGCTGTCGCCCAGCGATAAGAAGAAGGTCAGCCGCATCGGCATCGGCGGCGTAGGATCGATTGGCTTCGACCACCAGAAGGAAGACCGCTTCACCCCCACGTTGAATACTCGCCTACGCGAGCTTTCCTCCGAGCTGAAAGGCACCGGCATCCTCCTCACCATCGACGAGGTTCAAGACGCCGACGTCGAAGACCTCACCACCATCGCCGTGGCCTACCAAGACTTGGTGCGCGATGAAATCGATATCGCCTTGGTGGCCGCTGGCCTGCCGCAGGGGGTCAACCACTTGCTGGACCTGCCCGGGGTAACCTTCCTGCGCCGGGCCCAGAAATTCGTGCTCGGCCCCTTGTCGCCGGCCAATGCGGAGCAGGCGCTCGAACATACGGCCTCGGGGTCGGGGCTGGAGTTTAGCCACGAAGCGATTACGGACGCCGCCGCGCTCACCCGCGGCTACCCTTACCTCGTGCAATTGGTCGGCTCACTGGCATGGGAGCGCAGTCGCCGCAACCAAGAAGGCGGCATTTCCCAGCAGACAATCGCCTCTATCGCCCCAGATGCAATATCGATCATGGGCGCGCAGGTGCACCAACCTGCGACGCTAGCCCTGCCGCCGGCACAGCGGGAGTTCCTAGAAGCGATGGCCGCAGTCGAAGTCGATGGCATCGCCACCATCGCAGACATCGCGGGCCACATGGACCGCACCGTGCGCTCCTTGTCGGCCACCCGCCAGCGGCTTATCGACGCCGACCTCATCGAACCCACCGCACACGGCAAGCTGCGCTATGTCATTCCCTATATGGGCGAATACTTCACCACCACGGATAGCCGCGGGCGCGTCGATTAAAGATCGCCGGCGTCGCGAATGAGGATGCCCGCCACCTCAGCGGCAAAAGAATAGCTGGGCGCGGCCTTTTCCACCGGCCACGGGAAGATATCAACCTGTTCTGGAATTCGCTCCCGCGACAGACCCATGCGGTCGAAGTGCTGTGCAATAGAAATAGCCTCCGTGCGAGCATCTTGCCCTGCCACGCCCAATCCGACGCGAGCGCCGCCATCAATCCACTGCCCCAAGCCATCGAGATGCTCGGGCGAGGCTAGACCAGCAAAATCGAGCAGCACCGTCTTCGCCGCTACTTCCCATATGGGTTTGCGAAGACGAAGGTAGTCCGCACCAAACTCCGCCAGTGTCGCATTGACCTGGTCTGCGGGAACAGCCCTAATCGTATCGAAATCGGTGGTGCCTGGAAGGGTGCCCGAAAGGACGTCGGCAAGCAGGGGCTCGTCCAGCTGCACAAGAACCTCTGCCCCAAAACGCTGTGCCACCTGTGCCTTGTGCTCCTGAATTCCGGCCAATAGTGCACCACACAGGTCCCGGAAAGCACCCAAATCAGTAATCGCGCGGTGCCCGTTTCCTAGCTCCACAGCGGCCGCCAAACTCCACGGGCCTACCGCTTGGACCTTGATACGGGGAACTGACTCGCCCCACACCTCCTGAATCTCGTCCAGGTCGCGGCTCATCTGGTCAACAATCCGGTGCGAGATTAGCTGCGGCCGATCACTGAGCACCCACGAGCGCGGTCCGCGGTCAATGGAGACTGCTTCCAACAAGCCCGCCGTTCGTCCAATGGCCCCAGCATAAATCCCGCGGTCCGGCAACTGCGGAAGGTGCGGGAGACCACCCGTCTCACCCATCACGATGTCTGCCGCCTCACTCATGGAGTATCCCGGCATAGGGCCTAAGCCAAAAGCGTCCATATTCACCTCGGCGCTAGTATTATTTCTCAGAATTATCTATCCGATACGCGACGTATCACTTCGAAAGGAACCTTACTATGGGCGTGGAAAAATACTCCGGCTGGACCTTCTACAACGAGTGCGAAATTCCCCAAGACATTTCCACTGTTTTGGCCGAACAGGAATATCCCGTCTGCGCTTTCAAGACAGTCCGCGATGCCGCCGTATTTACCAATAGGCGCCTCATCATCCGCGACGCGCAAGGCCTTACAGGCAAAAAGGTAGAGATGTACTCCCTGCCCTATTCCTCCATCAATATGTGGTCCACGGAAAACGCGGGAAAGCTCCTTGACTTCAATGCGGAGCTGCAGCTGTGGACTAGGGCTGGCGAATTCAAAATCAACATTGGCCCCAATATCGATGTCCGAGCGCTAGATCGGCTCATTGCCAACTGCGTGCTTAATTAGTTCCGCAGATGGTGCCGGAGCCGATGACGATGTCTCCCAGCTCATCCGGCGAAGGCAAGTACAGCACCGCCGCTTGGCCGCGGGCGACACCAGATAGCGGCTCCTTGAGTTCGAGGTGCATTTCGTCCGTCTCGCGGTCAACGTGGGCGGTACATGGCACCACGGAGCCGTGTGCGCGCACCTGAACCTCGCACTCGAAATCCCCATCCATGCCTGGGTGGAGGTACTTCAGGCGATCGGCCTGAATCGAGGTTACGGCCAAGTCCTCGCGGGCGCCGACGGTAACCGTGCCGGTAGCAGCATCAATATCGGTGACGTAGCGGGGGCGGCCGTCGGCAGCCGGCGCCTTGATGTCCAGGCCCTTGCGTTGGCCGATGGTGTAGTTCCACGCGCCATCGTGCTCCTTGAGCTCCGTGCCCTCTTGATCCACGATCATGCCAGGGCGCAGCCCAATGCGGGCACCCAAAAAGGCCTGCGTATTGCCGTCTGGAATAAAGCAGATATCATAAGAATCCGGCTTCTTCGCGGTGGAAAAGCCATGCGCGGCAGCCTCTTCGCGGATTTGCGGCTTGGGAGTATCGCCGATGGGGAAAAAGCAGTGCTCCAACTCCTCGGCCGAAATCACGCCGAGCACATAAGACTGGTCCTTATTCTCGTCCAAGGAGCGGCGCATATAGCCGTCTTCGTCGATAGTGGCATAGTGGCCCGTCGCAACCGCATCGAAGCCAAGCGCCATGCCCTTTTGCAGCAGCGCTCGGAACTTAATCTTCTCGTTGCAGCGAAGGCAGGGATTGGGGGTCTCGCCGCGGGCGTAGGAATCCACGAAGTCCGTAATGACCTCTTCTTTGAATTCCTCCGAAAAGTCCCACACATAAAAGGGAATGCCCAGCTTATCGCAGATGCGGCGGGCGTCGGCCGAATCCTCCAACGAGCAGCAACCGCGAGCTTTCTCCCTGGTCTGCTGCGCGTCTTTGTGCAGCGCGAGGTGAACGCCAATTACCTCGTGGCCGGCTTCTACTGCACGGGCGGCGGCAACCGATGAATCCACGCCGCCGGACATGGCAACCAATACTCGCATTGTGCTCCCCATTTCACCTTGACTACAGGCCCGAAAGTCTACTCCCTAGCCCCAACGCGGTTTAAATCGAATCCATTCCCTAAGCTTGTGTGACATGGGTAGAAAGCGAGCTTCCACCGATCCGGGAATTACCGGCACCTACGATATTTCTACCGGCACAGCCGAGGTTGTGCCGGATGAGTTTCGCGACCGCGCCTATATTCTCAACGTTAATGGCGTGCCGAGCAGCCACATTGTGCTCGGTGAGCCGGAGGAGCTGGAGTTTGAGTACATGCGCTGGATTGCGGCGGCGGTTGAGCACCTCAATACTCGGCCAGCGAATAAGCTCCGCGTGACCCACCTAGGCGGCGCGGGATGCTCCCTTCCGCGCTATTTTGCCAGCAAGCTTCCGGGCAGCCGCCACACGGTGGTCGAACTCGACGCCAAGTTGGGCGAGTTGGTGCGTACGCTTTTCGACGTCCCCCGTTCCCCCACCGTCAAAATCCGTGCCGGCGAGGCCCGCACAGAAACCGAGGGGTTCCTTCCGTCCAGCCGCGACATCATCATCCGCGATGTCTTTGCTGGCGACAAGACACCAGCCAACCTCACCACCGTGGAGTTCTTTCAGGCTGCAAAGCAGTCGCTGGCGCCGGGGGGCCTCTACGTAGCCAATTGCGGCGACCATTCCGATCTACAGCTGGCAAAGAGCGAGCTGGCGGGCCTCGATCGAGTTTTTGACCACCTCGCCGTCATCGCGGACCCACCGATGCTCAAGGGTCGGCGCTACGGGAACATCATCCTGGTGGCCTCGGATACAGAAATGCCAGCCGAGGGCTCCGTCGAAGCCGCCCAGTTGGCAAAGGCACTCTTAGGCGGGGCCGTGCCCGCCCATTATAAAGACGAGGCCTGGACCCGCGCGTTTTTTACTGGTGCTACTGCAGTACGCGATTAAGCAGCGTAGCTACTTGTCCCGCGTCAAAATCGGGTACGTCAGCGCCGGCGTTCTTGGCGGCATTCTTAGCTTCCGATACCTCCGACTCGGAGACGTTGCCTGACTTAACGTTGTTCACGTGACCGGCATTGTCCAGCAGGATAGCTAGGTCGCTGACGGAGAAGTTACCCTTGGCCATATCGCCCAGGTCCTCCACTGGAAGGGCGTCCTTGTCTTGCAGGGTCTTTACGAAGCCGGCCAAGCCCTCCGCCGCTTGGGGATCGAGGCCGGACTTTTCGGCGGCGTCGGCAAGCTGCGGAATCGCAATCAGCCCCGCCGCCAAGGCCAAAATAGCACCGATGAGCGGCGTACTATCGGAGCTTAAATCAAGCCCATCGCTCACAACCAGCTGCTCGAGCGCGCCGCCCACGTCTACGTAGTTGCCGTCGCTGAAGGACTGCAGTTGCTGCTTGGAACCATTAAACAGGTTCATGTCGACGTCGGTAGGAATGCCTGCCACCTTGCCGGAGCCAGAACGCTGCCAGAAGGATAGCTTGTTCCAACCGCCTACGGCATCAGGCGCTTGATCCTGGTATGCCGCGAGCCACAGTGGCATATCCGAGAACTTCTGGGAGTTATTCATCTGGCCCATCCAGAAGTACTTGTAGGTGTAGATCATGGGCGTGCGACCGGTAAGACGCTTGAGCTCGTTAGTAAATTCTTCAATCCATTGCTCCAGCTGTGCCGCAGACTTTCCTTCCGCCACCTCGATATCAAGTGCAGGAGGCAATGTCTGATCCGGGGCTAGGGCGATCTGCGCGGCAAAATTGGCCGCCTGAATCTTGGCGTCGCCAGCCGGACGTGCGTAGTGGTATGCACCAGTCTTGAGTCCAGCAGCATTAGCCGCCTGAATATCCTCTACATAGTGGGGGTTTACCCAATCACCGCCCTCGGTAGCCTTCACGAATGCAAAGGACTGACCGTCGGTACGCACCTTTGACCAATCGATGGGCGTGCCGCCCGGATGCTGGTGCGCTGCAACGTCAATGCCCTTAGGTGCACCGAGGCTCACCGCCTGGGCGACGGCGGTACCACTTACGGCTAGTGCAGCCACGGTGACCACCGCAGTAATACTCTTTCGGAGTGCCTTCTTTGATGTCATGCGCGTGAGTCTAGCAACGCCTTCACTCGTGTCACATCTTTAACACGCGCCACTTGAAATAATTTTCTTTACCTCCATTTCACCCCCTCTTGGAATACATCCCTTTAGAACATACCTTTGCCCACACCCCCTTGCAAAGGGGCAGGGCACGCCTTAAAATATTCACCATGGAGTTAAGTACACATGTTCTACAAATCGGGGGATTTCATCTTGGACGCCTACTACATAGTCAATGACCCCAACGATCCGCTTGCAGTTAAAGCCACAGAAACCAGAAAACAAGATTATCTATTCTGGAATGAGGTGAAGCCAGACCTAGAAGAAGATTTCGACATATCTTGCCACACACTTTCCACCCGCACGGGCTTAAGCGAGCGGCGCACGCGAGACATAACAATGGCCCTTTATCGACTCGCAGAGCTACCACTGACAAAGGCGCTCCAGGAAACCTATTACTTCCTGGATTTCTCTCGTCTTATTACTATCGACGCCGTGCTTAGCAAGCTGGGCGACATCCCGACCGAAATTCTCGAGCGGATAGACCAAGAGCTTGCGCGTTACCTGACCCCCACGAAGCCCGGCCAGGTACTGCCTTCGAATACCAATTTGCGGCGAAAACTAAATGGCCTCATCGCTGTGGAGGACCCACACCCCAATGAAGATAAAGAGCCTGATGCAGGGAACAACTCCTATTTCACCTACCACAGTTTCGGCGGGAAGGCCGGGCTAGCAGTGGAATTCGATGAACCTACCATGCTAGCCATCGATGAACACGTTAGTAAGGCAGCCGAAGAGCATAACCTCACGAAAGCTGAAGCCCTAGCCAAGCTAATTCTGGGCGAAATTGAGTCGCGGGCAAAAGTGGTTCTTCATATGTACCGAGCCCACGACCAGGAGGCTGCTCCCGCATTTATCCGGGGATTCGGATGGGTAAGCCCTGAGACCGCTGACAGTCTGCGTCCCACCCAAACGCGGGATATGGACCTTGCAAAAAGGATGGAGAGCGAAAGCTACGTTACTCCCCCGCTCGTTGGCGCCTACGTGGAAGGCCGCGATGGCGTGTGCCGCTGGCCAGGTTGTAATCGCCCCGCAGAGAACTGCCAAAAGGACCACCGGATTGACCATGCACAGGGAGGGAAAACGGCGGGGAGCAACTTGGCATCACTCTGCCAGCATCACCACAACATCAAAACCGATGGTGGTGCCTTCTACATCATGGATCCGCATACTGGAGACATAGTATGGCTCTTTGACGATGGCCGCTGGGAATATGATGAGCCTCAAGGACCGCTAGCGCCCAAGAACAAGAACTGGGCGCTTACGGTCGGCCAAGCTATCGCCGCCCGGCGAGCTGCGGCGAAAGAAAGGAATGATAGCTAGACGGAACGGGCTCGTGAAATAACCTTCGGAAGATGAGCCAAGACGTAGTCAACATCTTCTTCCGAAGTAAGCCTGCCGAGAGTAAAACGCAGGGAACCGATTCCTTCCGCCTCACTTACGCCCATTGCCTCGAGGACATGAGACATGCGGTTTACGCCAGCACTGCAAGCACTGCCGGTAGAGGCCTCGATCTGCAAGGAATCCAGCAGCATGATGAGGCTATCGCCATCAGCACCGGGAAATGAGACGTGCAGGTGGGAAGGCAAGCACGGCTCGGCAGAGTTGACCACTACGTCGTCGATGGTGGCGAGAATTCCGTCGCGCAGCTTATTGCGGAGAGCAGCAATTCGCTCACCCTGGGCGGTGATTTCAGAGACGGATTCCTCCAACGCCGCAGCTAGACCGGAAGCGCCCGCCACGTCCACGGTGCCAGGGCGGATGCCCCGTTCTTGGCCACCGCCGTAGGCAATCGGCTGGGGCGCAGGAGTGCGCTTGGCCAAAAGCAGACCGATGCCGCGGGGGCCGCCGAACTTGTGGGCGCTGGCGGCGAGGCTGGTGATCCCTAGATCAGAAAAATTGATGGGAACTTTGCCCACGGCCTGCACCGCATCCACGTGCACGGGTGTGCCTGTCGCATTCGCACGTGTGGCTATCTCTTCGATGGGCTGAATGGCGCCGGTTTCGTTGTTGGCCCACATGCAGGTAGCGACGTCGGCAAGCGTGTCTAGGGCCGATAGATCTGCAATGTGCCCGGAACGGTCGACGGGAAGGATATCGACAGCTGCTCCGGTTGTCTCCAGCTTAGAGACGGTATCGCGCACGGCTGGGTGCTCAATATCGGTAGAAATAATGCGGTTTGTTTGCCCAGCCGCGTAGAGACCCTGAATGGCGATATTGTCCGCCTCGGTGCCAGAGGAGGTAAAGATGACTTCGATGGGCTCGCAGCCGAGGAGGGAAGCCACCTTTTCACGGGCATCATCCAGCACGGACCGAGCCTTGCGGCCAGAACCATACTGCGCGCCGGAGTTGAGGGAGCCGGCCGCCGCCACCCACGCGTCAATCGCGCTCTGGCGCATCGGCTGTGTAGCGGCATAGTCAAAGTAGTGCGGCATTACTGGCGCGCCTTCAGTTCCTCGGTCAGGGCAGGTGCGATTTCATGCAGGTCGCCAACGACGCCGAGATCAGCGATCTGGAAGAACGGCTCATCTTGGTCTTGGTTGACCACCACAATGGTGCCGGAAGTCTGCATGCCAGAGGTGTGCTGGATAGCGCCAGAGATACCCAAACCGATGTAGAGGTCGGGCGAGACGGTAACACCGGTCTGGCCAATCTGATAGGCGGCGTCATAAAAGCCTTCATCGACGGCGTCGCGGGTGGCGCCGACTGCGGCACCGAGGGCATCGGCAAGCGGCTCGACAACGGCGCCGAACTCGTCGCCCACGCCACGGCCGCCGGCGACAACTGCCTTGGCCTCGGTAATTTCTGGTCGTGCGGACTTCTGTGCCGGGGTAAAGGAAGTTACCTTGACGTCTTTGCCCGTGGCGGCCGGCAACGGCATCGGCGCCGGCTGCGCCTCCACCTGCTGTGGTGCAGCCTCAACCGCGCCCGGTCGAAGGGTGTAGATCGGGCACTGCCCAGCGGCGGTAGAGGTGGTCTCATAGGAACCACCGAAAATGCTCATCTGGGCGGAGCCATCGGCGGCGATGCCACTAACATTGACCAGTGCGCCAGAGGCGAGGCGAGCCGCAAGTCGGCCGGCAATCTCGTTATTGGCCGGAGTTGCGGCCAGCACAATGGGCGCTGGGTTCGCAGCGCCCAGCACATGCAGGGCATCAACCTCCGGGGTAAGGAAACGCTGTTCATAATCCTCGGCCGTTGCCTGAACCACCTGTGCGGCACCGAGGGCGGCAAGGTCGGCATCGAACTTATCGGCCTGCTTGCCGACGACCACTGCGGACACCGTACCCAATTCCCGCGCGGCCGTAATCAGCTCGCCGGTAACGGGAAGGAGGTTGTCCGCGTCGTGCTCAACTAGTACGTAAACGTGCGACATATCTACTCCTAAATCAAGTTCTTTGCGGACAGGAAGTCAGCGATCTTCTTCGCTGCATCTTGCGGGTTGGGCTCCGAAATAACTTCGCCGGCGGTGCGCGGTGGGCGCTTCTCAGCGGCCGACACGGAGGTTGTCGGCGCGATGGCCTCGATGCCCAGATCAGCCAGGGTGAAGGTGGTGATTTCCGCCTTCTTAGCTGCCATAAGACCCTTGAAGTTGGGGAATCGTGGCTTGTCGCTCTTATCGTTCACCGTAACGATCGCTGGCAGCGGCGCCTCGAGTTCCCAGGTGCCGCGCGCATCATCACGGGTGCCCTGCAGGATGCCGTCAGCTAGCTCTACCTTGTGCAGGCCGGTAAGGGCCGGCAGCTGGCGGTATTCGGCGAGCAGGCCGGCAAGCAGGCCGGTGGAGGCGTCGGAAGCTTCGGTGCCGGCGGTGATCAGCTGGACGTCGTCAAGCTGATTGAGCGCAGCATTGAGGGTCCAAGCAGTCGATAGCGCGTCCGCTCCGGCCAAGGAATCATCGGAGACGAGCACGGCATCGTCGGCGCCCATAGCCAAAGCCTTACGCAGTGCCTCGTCGGCCTGGGCCGGCCCCATCGTCAGCGCTACGACTTTGTAGCCCGCATCGGGGTTATTGTCGCGCAGTCGCAGAGCTTGTTCCACGGAGTACTCATTAACCTCATCAATGACGTTATCCACGGAGGTGCGATCCAGGGTGTGGTCATCGTTCAAAGACTTGGTAGACCACGTATCCGGCACGTGTTTGACCAGAGCCACGATAGTTGGCATTGGGCACTCACCTTTCCGATATATTTATGTTGCGTAATTATCCTCGGACGATGATACTCGGGGTTGACACAGCAAGGCGATTCCCTGTGAGCCAATTCGCGTAATGATGACCGCAAAAGGCCTCGTCCCCTTCAGCTTCATCTTCTTCCGCAGCTGGTCAGGGTCCACTTCTACCCCGCGTACAAGGATTTCTAAGCTTCCTGCGTCATAGGATTTAAGTACGGATTTTAATCTCTTTAGGGGTACTTTTTCTATGAATGGAAATCCCGAAGTCCCCTCCGGAATCCTCTCTCCTGTCAGGTATGCGATGCGCGGATCGATTTGATGCAGCCCTTCCCTGGCCGCGTAGTGCTGGACCAATCCCGCTCGAACGATGGCCCCATCCGGGTCGATGAGGTAACTGCCAATGTCTCCAGCATCGGGTAGGTTGTCTGCGTGGTCGTCGAGGACATCCAGCTTGTTTCCTCGAATCATTACCGCTCTTCGGCCGCTGCCAAGGCCTGGGGTATAAAGGCAGGCTTCTTTTACCCCGCCATCGACGCTCGCGACGGTGACGAGGCCGTCCCACTCGCTAAAACCAACGCCAGGAGCGCACTTGATGGCCAGTTCCTTGTCGCGATGCTTATCGACGACCTCCGGGAGCGGTGGCACCAAATCCTCCGGCCGCGTGATTCGCCTGCCACCGGCACGGCGGGCCGGGTCCGCAAAGAGAACATCGGCAGTGGTAGTAGTCGTCAGCGCATCCGCACGGAAAATCTTGGCGGAAGAGAGGTTATGTCTCGCCATTCTTACCCGTGATTCATCCAGGTCTGAGCCAATGTAGTCGAGCGGAGAGTTATAGCCTTCGGTGCCGATGGAACAGGTGACGTCGTGGACTCTGCGCACCCCCTGCTCGGCAAGGAATTTCGTCCGATACGCCGCCACTTCGATGGGGGTTGCTTGCTGGGCAGAGTCTGCGTCCATAAGCCAATCGTGCGGGAGCTTTCCGGAACTGCGGGCGGTTACCAACTCCATGACCGCGCGGCCATACTCACCGAACTTAGCTTTGAGGATTTCGGCGTCTTTGAGCCGAGAAGCCTTGGTTAAGGTGAGGTCGAGGTGTGCTATTTCCTCTTGATGTTCGGCAAGGAAGTCGACTTCTGCGGGGGTATAACTCATATTCGGTCTAAAGGGGTGGTGGAAAAGAATTCGCGGTAACGGGGATCTTCGCGTGGATCCCCAATGACGGGGCGCAGGTCCGAAAAGGACGCGTCTTCTATGACCTCTTGTACGGAGGAATACTTGCTCAGCCTTTGCATCTGTGCCCACGTGGGGATGACAAGGCGCACCAGCCCGGCGCGCCAGCCGTCCAGGATGAGCTGCGGGGAGAACCATCCGGCATCGTCTGCTTCATCGGTATCCCCATCGGGTTCTTGGCCGGAGGGCAACACCCCAACGAAGAAGAAGGTGTCGAACCAATGACTTTTCCCCTTTCCTACCCAGCGCGCCCAAGGAAGGAGCATATCGGCGTCGACGCGCATTCCGTTATTGCTGAGGAATTCGGTAAAGGAAATGGTGTGGTTTTCTAGTAGTTTTCGCTCTTTGTGATAGCGCCGCGCATTGGAGACAATGCCGTCCTCGCGGATGGCGAAAAGGGTGCCGGCCTCTTCGAAGAGCTCGCGGGCAGCGGCGAAAACAAGGGCGTGGGCCTTGTACTTGGTCACCCCCATCCGGCGCGCCATAGAGATGACAGACTTTCCGGCCCACAGCTCGCCTGAGTCCCAGGAACGCGGCGGAAAGTCACGTGGGTCTACACCGCCGCCCGGAAATACTGAATGTCCCGGGTAGTTGTGCATGGTGTGGACGCGCTCTTGTACCCACACTTCAAGACCGTCAGCGCCGTCCCGCAGGAGCAGGACGGTTGCCGCCAGGCGCCCACCGTGGAAGCCGGTGGTATCGCTAGCGTCAATGGCATCGAGACGGTCATGAAGAGGATTGGTCATAGAGAAGCTCGGCGGGCGAAGTATCGCTGTCCAATGCGGTCCACCTGAATGGGCTGGTGGAAAGCGCGAGTCAGATTTTCGGAGGTGAGGACGGAATTAATCAGTCCTTTTGCCACAACCTTACCCTCATCCAATAGCATGGCGTGGGTGAAGCCATAGGGGATCTCCTCCACGTGGTGGGTGATCATGACTATCGCTGGGGCATCGGGGTCCATGGCTAGATTGCCAAGGTATCCCACGAGGTCTTCGCGGCCTCCCAGGTCCATTCCTGCGGACGGCTCATCGAGGATGAGTAACTCCGGGTTAGACATGAGTGCGCGAGCGAGGACGACGCGCTTCTTTTCTCCCTCAGACAGGGTTCCCCAGGCGCGCTCTTTGAGGTGGGTGGCTCCAACTTGGGCCAAAATGTCATCCGCGCGGGAGAAATCCATGTCCTGGTATTCTTCCCGCCAGCGGCCCAGCACAGCGTAACCTGCGGAGACAACTAGATCGTCTACTCGCTCAGTGTCCGGGATGCGCGATTGCACCGCCGCGGAAGAGATGCCTATAAGTGCACGCAGATCGCGCATGTCGGTTTTGCCGATTTGCTCCCCCATCAAAAAGGCGGTGCCTTTCGAGGGGAACTCTTCGGCCGCGGCCATGCGCACCAGCGAGGTCTTGCCCGCGCCATTGGGGCCAATAATGACCCAGCGCTCATCGAGCTCTACTTGCCAGTCCACGGGTCCGACGAGGGTCTTGCCGCCGCGGCGCAGCTCGACACCGCGAAAATCTACGAGCCAATCTTGATCAGTGGGAGTTACGTCGTTCACGCCTTCCATTGTGACTGATTTGTTCTTTGCCCGGTGAAATTGACACAGCTGCATTAGTCTTATGGGCATGACTACTCGCCTTGGTATTGACGATGTCCGCCCGCTTATCTCCGCCGGTTCTGTAGCCTCCAAAGCCGTTGTAGGCGAGGTAATTCCTGTCACCGCCCTCGTCTGGCGCGAGGGCCACGATGCGGTCTCGGCAACCCTGTCTGCGTGGGCGGCACGGACCGCGGCTACCTCCTCCGTCACCATGCAAGTTGATCCCGATGACCAGGATCGCGTACACGGCGTATTTACCCCGGGCACCCAAGGCACCTGGTACTTCCGCGTCGATGCCTGGTCCGATCCCATCGCCACGTGGAAGAACGCTGTAACCAAGAAGATGGCGGCTGGGCAATCCGCTGCTGAGCTGGCCAATGACCTGCAGCATGGCGCAGAGTTGTTTTCTCGCGCGGCTCTGCAAACCCCGTCGGATGTGGTGGAACCGCTCTTTGCGGCCGCTCGGGACTTGGAGGATGAGTCCTTGGACGTCGATAAGCGCGTGCAGGTAGCGCTCTCGGAGGAAGTAGCAGGCATCCTGCACTCGCATCCCCTGCGCGACCTGCTGGTGGAGGGCGCAATCCACGAGGTCTATGTGGAGCGCCGGGCCGCACTCTACAACTCGTGGTATGAGCTTTTTCCCCGCTCCACGGGAGGCTGGGATAAAGAGGGAAATCCAGTTCACGGCACTTTTGACACCACTGCCAAGGCACTGGAGCGGGTGGCCGATATGGGCTTCGATACGGTGTACTTTCCGCCCATCCATCCCATCGGCAAGGTACACCGCAAGGGAAAGAATAATTCGGTCGTGGCCGAGCCCGGCGATGTGGGAAGCCCCTGGGCCATCCAGGACCACTCCACCACCCATCCGGACCTGGGCACGATGGAGGATTTCCAAAAACTCGTCTCCCGCGCCCAGGAACTCGGCCTGGAGGTAGCGCTTGATTTCGCGCTTCAGGCATCGCCCGATCATCCATGGGCTAGCAGCCACCCAGAATTTTTCACCGTTCTTCCGGATGGCTCCATCGCCTACGCCGAGAACCCGCCGAAGAAGTATCAGGATATTTATCCGCTTAACTTCGATAACGCTCCTGAAGCCATCTACCACGAGATCTATGAGTCCTTGATGATTTGGGTGGAAGCCGGTGTGAGTACATTCCGTGTGGATAACCCGCACACCAAGCCGGCAAACTTTTGGAACTGGCTGATTACCCGCGTACATGCCACCCATCCGGATGTCATCTTCTTGGCGGAGGCCTTTACCCGCGCGCCTCGTCTCTTCGGTCTAGCGAAGGCGGGTTTCTCCCAGTCCTATACCTACTTCACCTGGCAGACCTCTAAACAAGAACTCACCCAGTTTGGCCGGATGCACGTCGACCAAGCAGATATCTGCCGCCCCAACCTCTTTGTTAATACTCCGGATATCCTGCACGAGTCCCTGCAGACCGGCGGGCGTGCCATGTTCGCCATTCGCGCTGTCCTAGCCGCCACCATGTCGCCTCTATGGGGCGTGTACTCCGGCTTTGAACTCTACGAGCACACCCCGGTAGCTCCAGGCTCCGAGGAATATCTCGACTCTGAGAAGTACGAACTGCGCCCGCGCGATTTTGCGGCGGCGGCTGCGTCAGGAGATTCCCTCGAGTCCTATATCCGGCTGCTCAACCAGATTCGCCGCGATAATCCTGCATTGCAGCAACTGCGCACCCTGCGGTTCCATGACACCGACAATGAGGCCATCATTGCCTATTCGAAGGCGGATCCAGCCTCCGGCAATGTAGTCCTCGTTGTGGTCAACCTGGATCCGCGCAATGCACAGGAAGCCACCGTCACGGTAGATATGCAGGCTATCGGCCGCCACCCTGGCGAGTCCTATACCGTCCAGGACACGATTACCGGCTCTGCCTACCACTGGTCCGAGCGCAACTTTGTACGCTTAGAGCCGCTTCGCGACGTCGCCCATGTCTTCGTCCTTCCCCCTGCCGACCACGCCCTCCAGGAACAGCTCACCTGGCGCGAGGTCACCGACTACCGCCCGTAAATAATCGCCCACCGGACCGCACTCGAACTAGGTACTCTGATTGTATGACTATCCCGGCCGCTGACCTCGCCCGCCTCAATGACTGCCGCCACCATGACCCGCACGGTTTCTACGGCTGGCATGAAGGTACCGTCCGCACCCGCCAGCCTGGTGCCACCGCGATACAGCTTCATACCCCCGCACAATCCGTGTCCATGGAATTGGTCGGCGACGACATCTGGGAGGCAGAAATTGGCGATAACTGCGATTACCGCTTAGAAATCTCCTATCCAGAAGCACCTACCCGCACCGTGGCAGACGGCTATCACTTCCTTCCCACGGTGGGCTCGCTGGATCTGCACCTGATTGGGGAAGGCCGCCACGAGCGCCTCTGGGATGTCCTCGGCGCCAACCTGCATTCTTATGACACCGAAATGGGTACCGTTTCCGGCGTCTCCTTTGCCGTGTGGGCGCCCAATGCCCAGGGCGTTGCCGTAGTAGGCGATTTCTGTGGCTGGAACCCAACCCACTATCCGATGCGTTCACTCGGCTCTACCGGCGTGTGGGAGGTCTTTGTTCCCGGTATCGGTGCTGGCGAGCACTATAAGTTCGCCATCTTTAGCCACGAGGGCCGCAAGGACAAGGCCGATCCCCTAGCCAAGCGCACCGCCTGCCCGCCGGAGACGGACTCTATCGTGGATTCCACCAGCTTCGCCTGGTCCGATTCCGCCTGGATGGACAAGCGTACCGGCAACCTCGATGTGCCCATGAGCATCTATGAGGTGCACGTCGGCTCGTGGAAGATCGGCGCCAACTACAACCGCTTGCGCGAGGATCTCATCCCATACCTTAAGGAGCACGGTTTCACCCACGTCGAGCTCTTGCCCGTGGCCGAGCATCCTTTCGGCGGGTCCTGGGGATACCAAGTCTCTGGCTACTACTCGCCGTCTGCGCGTTGGGGCTCGCCGGATGAATTCCGAGAGCTGGTCAATGCCCTGCACGAGAATGGCATCGGCGTCATCGTGGACTGGGTGCCAGCACACTTCCCCAAGGATGATTGGGCGCTGGGTCGCTTTGACGGCCAGGCTCTCTACGAGCACCCCGATCCCCGCCGCGGCGAGCAGGCCGATTGGGGCACCTATGTCTTTGACTTCGGCCGCAATGAGGTCCGCAATTTCCTCGTAGCCAACGCCCTATACTGGGCCGAAGAATTCCACATCGACGGCCTGCGCGTAGACGCCGTGGCTTCCATGCTTTACCTCGATTACTCCCGCGATGAGTGGCTGCCCAACCAATATGGCGGCCGCGAGAACCTGGAGGCCGTGCAATTCCTGCAGGAAACCAACGCCACCCTCAACCGCACGCATCCAGGCGTACTCACCATTGCCGAGGAATCCACTTCCTGGCCGGGCGTTACCGCCCCCACCTCTGAAAACGGCCTAGGCTTTTCCCTGAAATGGAATATGGGCTGGATGAATGACACCTTGGAGTACTTCAAGCACGAGCCCATTCACCGTTCCTATCACCACGGCGAGCTCACCTTCTCTATGGTCTATGCCTATTCTGAGCGCTACGTGTTGCCGTTTAGCCACGACGAAGTTGTGCACGGCAAAGGCTCGCTGTGGGAGCGCATGCCTGGCGACGACTGGAATAAGGCCGCCGGCCTCCGCGCCCTCTATGGCTACATGTTCTCCCACCCCGGCAAGAACCTGCTCTTCATGGGCCAGGAATTTGGCCAAACCACCGAGTGGGCCGAGGGGTATTCCGTGGACTGGAGCAATCTCGACGGTTGGGGTAGCGAATGGCACCAGGGCATCAAGCGCCTCGTAAGGGATATCAACCTCGTCTACCGCGATACCCCAGCACTGTGGAGCCAGGATTTCAACCAGGATGGCTTCCAATGGGTCAAGGCAGATGACTCGACCAATAACGTCCTAGGCTATGTCCGCTACGGTGCAGACGGCTCTGCTCTGCTCGCCGTATGCAACCTTTCGGGTTCTTCCATTCCCAACTACGGCCTCTGGGTTCCACAGGACGGCGAATGGCAGATGGTGCTCAACACCGATGACGCCGTCTACGAAGGCGCTGGGAACCCACTTCCCCAGCGCATCCGCGTGGAGAACAACTCCACGACGCTGCATCTGCCGGCCAATTCCGTGCAGTGGTACGTGCTGGAAGGATAGAGAGTTATCGCTGGGCGCGCACGAACTCAGCTACGCGAGCATCTATGTCATCGCGCAACGCGTCCATGCGCTCTTCACCCTCCAAACCACGCAGCGAACGATCCTCGATGTCCCACCGCTGCGCTGGCCCCTCATATTTCGCATCACCTACTACGATGACGTGGTCGACAGCGGCAGCCAGGTGGGGATCCACTAGAGCAGGGGTACCAGACATTTCTGCGCCCACCTTCGCGAGGGAAGCTTTGGCTTCTTGATTGATGCCCTGCTGGGTATGCTCCGGGGTAGTTTGCACCCCAGCCGAGTAAATATCCCATTCAGGCGCATGCTTGGCGGCTAGCGCCGCAGCCATCTGCGACTTTCCGCGATTTGTATTACACAGGAACAACACTGAGGTCATGCTTTCGTTCCTTCATCTAGTACAGGGCGCTTGCCAGCTTGGTGCGGGCGTCGAGCACGCGCGGGTCATTGCCCTCAAAAAGGCCAAAGAGCTCCAACAGGCGCTCGCGTAGGCGGGACTTCTCATCGCCGGCCGTTGTCTTCATCGTCTCGATGAGGCGATCAAAGGCCTTTTCTGGGGCGCCGGCAACCACTTCGGCGTCGGCAGCTCGCATTTGCTTATCGACGTCCCCTTTATCCCCTTCCGCGGCCGCGATCGGGTCCTCGGTCTGGTTGGCAGGATCGAGGCGCTGGAGCAATACGGTGGTGTCGCGCGCCTGTTTGATCTGCACATTATCGGGCTCGGATTCCAAGATGGAGTTGTAGACTTTGAGAGCGCCATCAAAGTCGCCGGCGTCCAAGAAGCTTTCTGCTTCCTGAAGACGCGGATCCTCTTCTTCCTCTTGTGGCTGTTCCGATGCCTCATTACCTTGCAGGCCTTTCAGCTGTGGTCCAACATTTTGCACCAAGGTATCGACCCATTGCTTTAGGGCGTCTTTGGGTTGCGCACCCTCAAAGTTCGTCAGTGGCTGCCCAGCACCCAGGGCCACGACTGTCGGCAGATTCTTAACACCAAAGGCCTGCGCAACCTGCGGAGTAGCATCCGCATCCACGTAAGCAACCAAGAAGCTCAAGTTTCCTTGCGCGGCCAAATCCGCAAGGTCAGTCTTCAACTGCTCCGACTGGGTAGAGCGAGCAGTACCGATGAGGACCACGACCGGAACTTCCGTAGACCGGCGAACCACATCTTGATCGAAATTGGCCTCGGTCACCGTGAAGAAGGGCTGGACGCCGCCGGCACTTGTCTGCGGCGATTCCTGCGCCTTCTGCCGGGCCTCGGCTCGCGCCTTGACCTGGCTGAGGTCGAGCGCTCCTCCTACATAAGCATTATTTGGTGAAGTCATCTAGTCCTCCTTTGCAAGGCGGCGGTTAACCGCATCTACTTTGTCCGTTAGCTGATTAGTTACGCCTTCGCGAATATCGGCCTTAACCACCAAAGAAGTGCGTGGGGAAACCGCACGCACTGCATCAGTGGCCTTTTTAATCGTGTCAAAGACCTCGTCCCATTCGCCTTCTAGCAAGGTGAACATGGCATTAGTCTCGTTGGGCAGGCCGGATTCGCGGACCACGCGCACAGCCTCGGACACGGCATCGGCCATTTCTTGGGAGTCATTATTGACCACCGCAGGGGCTACAGAAAATGCAACAATCATGCCCGCTAGTCTACCTGCGCTCCCAGCAGTGGCGGTGCCAATGCCGGCGATCGTCGCCCTGGCGGCCCACGTCCCGCGGCCAGGCGACGATGTGCGCCACCCCGGGCGGAATGTTCTGGTTACAGCCAGGGCACGAGTAGTACTTCTGAGCGCGAGCAGAACCGATATGCCGCATGACGTAAAGTTCGCCGTGCGTCCAGCTTGGCCCCTCGACCGTTTGCGAGCCCAGGAAGGTTGAGCCGTCCTTAGGCAGGGATCGAACTTCTAGGGGTTTACGCCTATTCCGCCGTGGCATTAGAACAGCCGCAATTCATTAGACTCAAGCCCACGCAGCTCTTGGTAATCCAGTACGACGCACCGAATGCCGCGGTCCTCAGCCAAGGTACGAGCTTGCGGCTTGATTTCTTGGGCCGCAAATACACCGGACACAGGGGCGAGAAGCTCATCGCGGTTAAGCAGCTCTAGATACCGTGTCAGCTGTTCTACGCCATCAATGCCACCGCGGCGCTTTACCTCGATGGCGACGTTATTATTGTTCTCATCCTTAGCCATAATATCCACAGGACCGATGGCCGTGGGATATTCGCGGCGCACCAAAGTGTAGCGCTCGCCCAAGGTATCAATCTGGTCCGCCAAGAGCTCTTGTAAGTGAGCTTCGACGCCATCCTTGACTAGGCCTGGATCCTCGCCCATCTCATAGGAGATTTCTTCATGAATCTCAGCAATGGTGATACGCAACTGCTCGCCCTTCGGGTTTTCCACCAGCCACAAAACGTCGCCGGTGTCTTCCCCGTCGAGGTCCTCAATCGCTGACTCCTTCAGGGTGCACGGGGGTGTCATCCAGTTAAGCGGCTTATAAGCGCGGTCGTCGGCATGTACGGACACGGAACCGTCCGCTTTGACGATGAGCAGGCGGTCTGCCATCGGCAGGTGGGCATCCAAGCGGCCCACGTAATCTACTGAGCATCGGGCGATTACTAAACGCATGTTCTCTACCCTAGCGGGTGGAGTTATCGCTTGGATTGACGGGTAGCACGCTCGCGCAATTCCCGGAAGTCAAAGCGCTGCTGGCGCTTTGATGGAGCAGCCTCTACCCACGCCCCGAAGGCCATGATGCCGTGCGCGTCGGACGCCAACTCATATTCTTTTCCCTTGGCCCGAAAGTGAACGACCTCGGTGGCAGCGGACATAAAAGAAGCCTCGTCATCATCAAGCGGGCGGGTGCTCATTACTTCGATGTCGAGGCGGTTGATGCGCAGATCACAGCGCGGAGAGACAGAACGGAGCTTGAAATACTCCACAAATTCGCCTTCATAGCGCAACGAACCATGGCGCCAGGAAAGGGAATTCTTAGCCGGAACTCGGCGCAGGAGGACTGAAGTACCGCGCGATCGCACAGTGAAAAAGCGAAGCGCAGCCAGAAAAATAACTAGCAGCAGGGCCACTGCAAGGGCCCACAGAAGCACTGCAACCACCGTTGAATTCATGGGCCTTTCACGCCATCCTCGCTCTGTGGAGAAACTGATTCTTTGGATTGTAGCTCTTTGAAGGGCCTACACGCCAATAAGAAAAGGCAAAGAAAAAACGAAGAAGGCGCACCGGCTATAAACCGATGCGCCTTAAGAGAGCAGGAAGGGCGGCTATTGCTGCCCTCTCCTACCAATCCAAGGTATTAAGCCTTGGCGCGGCGAACTGCACGCTGTGCGGCCTCGCCACGGGACTTGGTGAGCTCGTGCTCAGAAGCGACATCCTTCTGAGCCTTCTCCTCATCCACCTCATCGGACCAGATGGCCCAATCAGCGAGGACGGTAATCTTGTCCTGGGTAACGGAGAGGAAACCACCCTGCACGGCGGCGACGCGGCGCTCGCCGTCCACTGGGTGGATGGTCACCACGCCATTATCGATCAGTTGACCGATCATTGGCTCGTGACCGGGAAGCACGCCGATCTCACCCTCGGTGGTCTCAGCCGTGACCATGGAGGCCTGTCCAGACCACAGCAGGCGCTCGACGGAAACCAATTCGGCGGTGATGTCAGCCATGTGCCTCTCCCTACTTCTCGTTCAACTTCTCGTATGCAGCCTTGACGTCGTCCAAGCCACCCAAGCCGTTGAAAGCCTGCTCTGGGTAGTGGTCAAACTCGCCATCGCAGATGCGCTCGAAGGCATCGATGGTCTCAGACAGCGGCACGTAAGAGCCCGGCAGGCCGGTGAACTTCTGTGCGACGAAGAAGTTCTGGCCCAAGAAACGCTCGATACGGCGGGCACGCTGAACGGTGACCTTATCCTCCTCGGACAGCTCGTCCATACCAAGGATGGCGATGATGTCCTGGAGTTCCTTGTTCTTCTGCAGAATACCGATGACGCGCTGTGCAACCTCGTAGTGCTTCTCGCCAACGATACCCGGCTCAAGGATACGAGAGGTAGAGGTCAGCGGGTTCACTGCTGGGTAAATACCCTTGGAAGCAATAGCACGGTCCAGCTCGGTGGTGGCGTCCAAGTGAGCGAACGTCGTTGCCGGAGCCGGGTCGGTGTAGTCATCGGCAGGAACGTAAACGGCCTGCAGGGACGTAATGGAACGGCCCTTGGTCGAGGTAATGCGCTCCTGCAGGACACCCATCTCATCAGCCAGGGTTGGCTGGTAGCCCACAGCGGAAGGCATACGACCCAGCAGGGTCGAAACCTCAGAGCCGGCCTGGGTGAAACGGAAGATGTTGTCGATGAACAGCAGCACGTCCTGGTTCTGCACATCGCGGAAGTACTCCGCCATGGTCAAGCCGGACAGAGCCACGCGCATACGGACTCCTGGCGGCTCATCCATCTGGCCGAAGACAAGTGCGGTATCTTGCAGCACGCCCATCTCTTCCATCTCCAGGAAGAGGTCGGTGCCCTCACGGGTACGCTCGCCGACGCCGGCGAAGACGGAGGTACCAGAGAACTCACGGGCGATACGGGTAATCATCTCCTGAATGAGAACGGTCTTACCCACACCTGCGCCGCCGAAGAGGCCAATCTTGCCGCCCTTAACGTACGGGGTCAGCAAGTCAATGACCTTAATGCCGGTCTCCAGAATCTCGGTCTTACCCTCGAGCTGGTCGAACGCTGGCGGCTCGCGGTGGATGCCCCACTGCTCACCATCGCGGCCGAGACCCGGCTCGTCGAGGCAGTCACCGAGGGCGTTGAAGACGTGGCCCTTGACGACGTCGCCGACCGGCACGGAAATTGGCTTTCCGGAGTCGATAACCTCGGCACCGCGGACGAGGCCGTCGGTCGGTGCCATGGACACGGTACGGACAAGGTTGTCACCGAGGTGCTGAGCGACCTCGAGGGTGACGGTCTTTGCAACAGCTTCGAGCTTAATGTCGACGTGCAGTGCGTTGTACAGGGCCGGCAGTGCCTCACGTGGGAATTCCACGTCCACAACCGGACCGATGACGCGCACGACACGACCGGCGACTGCCGAAGACTGTGCATTCTGCTCTTGCAGAGCTGTAGTCATAATCTAGTCACTTTCTGCGCTGTCAGATAGCGCGCCAGCGCCACCGACGATCTCTGAAATTTCCTGGGTAATCTGTGCCTGACGGGCCTGGTTAGCCACGCGAGAGAGGTCCTCGACCATCTCGGTTGCGTTGTCAGTAGCAGACTTCATAGCTGTACGGCGTGCAGCGGACTCGGAAGCAGAAGCTTCCAAGAACATAGCAAACAGGATACGCGAGACGTACTGCGGAAGCAGCACTTCCATCAGCGTATCTGCGTCTGGCTCAAACTCGAATCCTGCGGCGATATCGTCCGCAGACTCGGAGTCAGTCAGAGCGGATTCACCGAGGTGATACTCCTCATCCTGAATAACCGGCTGAACTGGCAACAGCTGCTGAGCACGCGCAGTCTGGGTCAGCATGGACTCAAACTCGGTGTAGACAACGTGTACCTGGTCAAAGCCACGTACACCGGCGCCCTCACCCTGCGCATGCAGGCCGTCGCGGCCCTTGGTAGTGCCATGAGAACCAGCGATAAAGCCATCAATCAAGTGACGGCGCACATCGTGGGTGGTCTCCCAGGTAGGATCCTGAGAGAAACCGCCCCAGCTGCCAACTACCTCATCCTCGCGGAACTTGTAGTGGCCGATGCCCTTATTACCGGTAACGTAGCGAACTACCTCGTAGCCCTTGCTTTCCAGGAGAGCTTGCAGCTGTGCCGCCTTCTTGAAGACGTTGTTGTTGTAGCCACCGCACATACCGCGGTCAGAAGTGACCACGAGGATGGCGGCGACGTTTCCGTCTTCACGCTCACGCAGCATGTCATGCTCCAACGTAGAAGCCGCAGCCAGCTTGTTCATCATGCTGGTCATCTCAGCCGCGTACGGCTGTGAGGCCTCTACCCTAGCCTGCGCCTTGGTAATGCGCGAGGTAGCAATGAGCTCCTGGGCCTTGGTGATCTTCTTAGTCGAATTGACGGACCGGATGCGGTCACGTAGTTCGCGAAGATTAGCCATCGTTTCTCCTCCCTTCTTTAATCTAGACGGTTAGTTTTGAGTTCTGAACTCTACTTAGCCGTCTTGCGGGAGACGTTGAGCTCGGTGTTCTTTACGTCGCTTTCATCCAACGGCTCTACCGGCGCCTCGGAGCCTAGGTTGTGGCCCTCGGAGGTGCGGAAGGTCGGCTGGAAGTCCTTAGCTGCCGCAACCAATGCGTCCTTGGACTCATCGGTCAGCGGCTTGCCGCCGGAAATCTGCTCAAAGACCTCTGGGGTATTGGCATTGAGGTACTCGTGCACCTCGTCCTCGAAGCGGCGGACATCTTCAACGGGAACGACGTCGAAGATGCCAGCCTCGGCGAGGTAGATGGACACCATCTGGTACTCCACCGGCTGCGGGGAGGACTCCGACTGCTTCAGCAGCTCGACCAGACGGGAACCGCGCTCCAACTGAGCCTTGGAGGCAGCATCAAGGTCAGATGCGAATGCCGCGAAGGCCTGCAGGTCACGGTAGGAAGCCAGGTCCAGACGCAGGTTACCGGCGACCTTCTTCATGCCCTTGGTCTGTGCAGCGCCACCGACACGGGAGACGGAAACACCGACGTTAATAGCCGGGCGAACGCCCTGGTTGAACAGGTCGGACTCCAAGAAGACCTGGCCGTCAGTAATGGAAATGACGTTGGTCGGAATGAAGGCGCCGACGTCGTTTGCCTTAGTCTCGATGATCGGCAGGGCGGTCATGGAGCCGGCACCCATGTCGTCGGAAAGCTTTGCAGCACGCTCCAGCAGGCGGGAGTGCAGGTAGAACACATCGCCTGGGTATGCCTCGCGTCCCGGCGGACGGCGCAGCAGCAAGGAAATGGCACGGTAGGCCTCAGCCTGCTTGGTCAAGTCATCGTAGATTACCAGGACGTGGTTGCCCTGGTACATCCAGTGCTGCCCCAGCGCTGCACCGGAGAACGGTGCTAGCCACTTGAAGCCGGCGGAATCGGAAGCCGGTGCGGCCACGATGGTGGTGTAATCCAGTGCACCGTGCTCCTCAAGGGTGCGGCGCACGCCAGCGATGGTCGAGCCCTTCTGGCCGATAGCGACGTAGATGCAGCGTACCTGCTTGTCCTTGTCGCCGGACTCCCAGTTAGCCTTCTGGTTCAAAATGGTATCGATGCAGACCGCGGTCTTACCGGTCTTACGGTCACCGATGACCAGCTGGCGCTGGCCGCGGCCGATCGGGGTCATTGCGTCGATAGCCTTGATGCCGGTCTGCATTGGCTCTTCAACCGGCTGGCGCTGCAGCACGGATGGTGCTTGCAGCTCGAGGACGCGCTCCTCTTCAGCGTTGATTGGGCCCATGCCATCGATCGGCTGACCCAATGGGTTAATTACGCGGCCGAGGAATTCCTCGCCCACTGGGATGGAGAGAACCTCGCCGGTCCTCTTAACCTCGTCGCCCTCCTTGAGGGACTCGAAGTTGCCCAGGACCACGACACCGATGGAGTTAGTGTCAAGGTTCTGTGCGACGCCAATCACGCCGCCTGGGAACTCGAGCAGCTCATTCGCCATAACGGACGGCAGGCCAGAAACCTGCGCAATACCGTCAGCTGCCGAAATGACCACGCCGACCTCCTCACGGGAGGCCTCCGCGGAGTAGCTCGAGGTGTAGTTCGCAATCGCACTACGGATCTCGTCGGAGGAGATCGTCAGCTCCGCCATGTTCTTCCTGCTCTCGGTAGTATCTTCCAGCACTTACTTAAATCGTTTCTGTCGTTTCGGCTACGCCATCTGGGCACGCAGGCGGGCAATCTTGCCTGCCGTGGAGCCATCAATGACTTCATCGCCGACGCGGATGCGCATGCCACCGAGGAGGCTGGTGTCAACCTCAGAGTGAATGGACATCGCACGACCATAAATTTTGCCCAGCTTCTCAGCGAGTACTGCTTGCTGGCCTTCGTTTAGTTCACCCGCTGCGGTAACGCGCGCAATGGTGCGGTCCTGCAGGTCAGCTGCAGAATCAGCCAGTGCGGCTACGTCATCGATCGGGTTCTGCTCTGGGCGGGAGATGGCCTGAAGCACAAGGGCCTCAGTAAACATCGTGACCTTGCCGTAGAGCACGTTTGCCAGCAATCCGCGCTTGCGGGCGGAATCAGCAGTTCGGTCGGAAAGCAGCTGGGTGAGCTCGCCCTCACGGTCAAGGATCTGGGACAGGCGGAAGAGCTCGTCTTCTACCTGGCCCAGCTGACCCTGCGCCTCAGCACCACGCAGCAATGCGCGGCGGCCCAGGGACACCAAGCCCTTGACAAAGTCCTTCGGGGTGGACCACTGTGCGGCCGCAGCTTCCTGGATGATGCGCAATGCGCCATCGGAAATCTTGGAGCCAAACAGGGTCTCAGCCAGGGACTTGCGTGCCTCGCTCGGGGCGGCGATATCGGTAAATACGACGCGCAATTCACGGTCTGCATCCAAGACATCGACAACCTCGAAGATATCCAGGCCCGCCTGCGCGGCGGTCGCGACATTGTTGTCGCCTCCCAGGATCTCATCCAAGCGAGTTTGTGAGGTTGCGAGTGCTTCGCGGCTAGCTGCCTTCATAGTTGCCTACTTTCCGGCCGGTGCCACAGAGTCGAGCTCGGACAAGAAGCCATCAATGGTGGAGGACTTCTTAGAGGCGTCGGAAAGCTCGCCGCCCAGAATCTTCTCCGCCAGGTTGATGGAGTTCTGGCCCATTTCGGAACGCAGCTCAGTAACAACCTGCGAGCGGGAAGCCTCCAGCTGCTTCTCGCCATTGGCGACGATGCGGCGGGACTCTTCTTCCGCGTTGGTCTTAGCCTCGGCCTCAATCTGCTTACCGCGCTCGCGCGCCTGCTCGCGGATCTCGGCTGCCTCTGCACGGGCATCGGCCAGCTGAGCATTGTACTTTTCCAGAGCAGCCTTAGCCTCGGCCTGCTGGGCCTTGGCACGCTTCAAGCCGCCCTCGATCCGGTCTTCACGCTCCTGCAGCATCTGGCTGTACTTCGGAAGAACGAACTTCGCGAAAATCAGCAAGATGATGGCGAACGGAATGATTGACCAGACTAAGTCGTACATCTTGGGCAGGAGGATGGAGTTGCCGCTCTCCAGCGGCAGGTGCTCACTTCCTTCTGCTGCAAGGTAGTAAATGACGTTGTTCATGGGTCTCCGTTCTTAAAGTTCGATTTACTTGTGTAAAGCGTTCTTTAGAACAGGAAGCCTGCAACGAGGCCGATGAGGGCAAGTGCCTCAACGAAGGCGATACCCAGGAACATGGTGGTACGCAGCTGGCCGGCCATCTCAGGCTGGCGTGCCATGCCTTCAACGGTCTTGCCAACGAGGATGCCGATGCCCAGGCCCGGGCCGATGGTGGCCAGGCCGTAGCCGAGGGACTGAAGGCCGTCGAAGGAGGTGGTTGCTGCGTCCTGAGCCAGGATGATCTCGTTCATGTGAAAGTCGTTCCCTTTCAATGTATATCCCGCGGGAGTGTCCTGCGGGGCGGTGTTGGTTTGATTTTGGGGTATTTAGTTAACCGCG
This sequence comes from Corynebacterium sp. MSK122, assembly GCF_030229435.2. NCBI lineage: Bacteria > Bacillati > Actinomycetota > Actinomycetes > Mycobacteriales > Corynebacteriaceae > Corynebacterium > Corynebacterium sp. MSK122. Next base: position 85,513 of record NZ_JASPHV020000008.1, read on the forward strand.
AGGTTCGCGTTGTTGTTAGTGCGAATCTGCATGCAACGACAATTCGATGTATACCGCCGTCAGCAGGGCAAAGATGTATGCCTGCAGGAAGATGACGATAAGCTCGTAAAGCGTGAACAGAACCGCTGCGACCAGGGTCAAGCCACCCACTGCGGTCCAGGCGTTGAACTGGAAGAAGAAGAAGTTCGTAGCCGAGTACAACAGGACCAAAATGAGGTGGCCAGCCAGGAAGTTCGCCATAAGACGAAGAGCCAGGGTGACTGGGCGCATAACAAACGTAGAGAATGCCTCAATCGGCACGACAAGAATGTGCAAGGCCGGCGGCAGGTTAGGAATAACCACCGAGGACTTGATGAACTTGCCAAAGCCGTAGCGCTTAGCGCCGGCGTAAATCATGGCGATATACGCAACAGCTGCCAAGACGATTGGCATACCGATACGGGCGTTCGGAGAAATGTTCAGACCCGGCACAATAGTTGTGAGGTTCCAGAACAAAACTGCAAAGAAGATAGAGGCCAAAAGTGGAAGGAAGCGACGTCCTTCCTTCTTGCCCAAGATGTCTTCTGCGATCTGAACTCGCACGAAGTCAATCGCATGCTCGCCTACGTTTTGAATTCCTTTAGGAACCAGCTTGGGGTTCCTGAAGGCGACAACAAATAGGAGCACCAGCACGGCCGCCATCAGAAGGCGAACGAGCATGATGCGATCCAAAGCGAACCAACCGTTGGCAAAATCGCTCAACCAGAGGTCAACGACTCCGCCATCATCGGTTACGTGCCCCGGGAAAAATTCTGGGTCCAGTTCGGGTGCATGGAAGCTACCCTTCATGGCCAATGTTGTAACGCTCAGCGTTCTCTCCCGTGTTCGGGCCACACAGCTTGTCGAAGGCCGTGTGGTGCGATGGACGTCTCAAACTCTCTGCCTCACACACGGACTCCGTCGCACATCAGCGTGCATAAGACAGGGATTCACCGCTGCGAAAGCCAGCTTTTGCGCTAGCCCGCGGTAACCCGAAGAAAAGCGTATCAGTTAGATCAAGAGTTTTCGCACGTGGGGGGCCACTAACGGCCCTAGTTTCGCCGCTGCAGGCTCAATTCCGCCACAAATTCACAACAAAAAGGCCACATTCTGCCTAAATCCTGCTACGTGGAGTTCATCACACTGGCGTATTTCCCCACCTTGACGGGGGTAACCCCAACAGAAACGATTGCATGCACACAGCGCAAAAGGGCCCACCGCCTTTCCTTAAGGAAAAGCGGTGGGCCCGTACAAAGGCCACTTGCCTGCTACGAGACGTAGGTGACCCGCGAGGTGACGACGGCCCATACCTCCGTGCCCAAAGTGGCAAAAAGGGCCAGCATCACGGTCACGAACAGCGCCACGTTGTCATAGAAATCCATATCTCGGATTACGAGAAGCACCATGACCAAGACGATGACCTTGAGCAACCAACCGCCCAGCACCACGGCCATGGTGTTGGCGGGAGTGGTATTGGCAGTCAGCAAGACCGACAAGGCGGTAAATAAGACGAAGCCGCCACCGATAGCGGCACCGACTAGGACTCCCCAAATACCGGGGAGACCACTGATACCGCCCCAGACGGCTAAGGAGACCACCGTGATAACCAGCAGGGCAAGACCACCCAGCTTGACCGCTCTTTGCATAGGACGGCGGTGGTCATCAAATTCCGAGGGTTGCGTAGTCGCTTGTGCTTCACTCACGGCTACACACCCTACCTCACGTGGGCTCGGATTCCTTCACCACGACAGTCTCCCGAACAGCGGGGCCAATCTTTCCTTGCCGCAAAGGTACCAGGGTCGCCGCAAACGCAAGGACCAAGGCAACGATGGTGACGCCGATGGCCACCGGCGCGGGCACGATGGAAAAGGACACCGCGCCGAAGGCCACGGCGGAGACCCACAGGTAAAGGACCAGCACAGTCCGGCGGTGGGTATGGCCGAGCGAGAGTAGGCGGTGATGGATGTGCGCCTTATCTGCAGCAAACGGCGAGCGCCCTTGAGACAGGCGGCGAATCACCGCCCAGACAAGGTCCAGGACTGGAATAAACACTGCTGCGACCACCACAATGATGGGCGACATCAAGGCGACAATGTCCACCGTGCCATAAAGCGACATGTTGATCTTGCCAGACGCGGAAGTCGAGGCCGCAGCGAGCAAGAGTCCAATAAGCATCGAGCCAGAATCGCCCATGAAGATGCGAGACGGTTCGAAGTTATGCGGCAAGAATCCAGCGCACATTCCCACTAGGGCAGCGCTGATGATGGCCGGTGGGTAGGCCGAGACTGCACCGCCTTGGTCGTGGAGAACCGTCAAAGAAAACACCAGAATTGCCCCGCCCGCAATCATGCCAAGGCCTGCCGCTAGGCCATCGAGGCCGTCAACAAAGTTAATGGCATTGATGAGCAAAACGGTAAAAAATGCGGTAAGCAGGGTGCTTTGCAATTGGTCGAGGACTACCGTGGTACCGCCGCCAAAAGGGATGAAAAGCAGCGTCCAGGTAAGGCCCAGCCCGCTCATCAAGGTGGCCGCAAAGAGCTGGCCAAAAAGCTTCACTATCGCGCTCAGTTCCACCAAGTCATCAACCACTCCGACAAGCACGAGCGCCAGGGCCGCCCACAGCACCGCATTCATCTCCGGAGTAACGGGCATAAAGCCCCGAGTCAAGGCTGGAAGCTGGGCTGCGAGGAATATCGCCGCCACGAAGCCAGTAAACATGGCCACCCCACCCATGCGCGGGGTGGGCTGTGTGTGGGCGTCGCGCAGCCGAATCTCCGCCACGCGGCCGGTGCGCACCAAAAAGGAGCGCACCACACCGGTGGTGAGATACGTAAATGCTGCTGCGACGAGGATGACGAGGGCCAGCTCGCGCAGCGGGACACCACTGCCGCTCACGCGAATTCCCCCTTAAGCCTGTGGGCGGGTACGCAGGGTCTGCGCGTCGACGCCGATAACCTCGCCGATTTCCTCGGCCGAGAGCGCTCCTTCGCGTAGCAGGTACGGGCGCTCACCAGAGAGATCCATGATGGTCGACGGCTTGCCAACGGCCGTCTCTCCCCCATCCAAGTAAACCGTCACGGCTTTACCAAGCTGCTGCTTGGCCATAAGCGCCGTGGTCGGCGGCTGGTGACCAGAGATATTGGCAGAGGAGACAGCCATGGGGCCAACCTCGCGCAGCAGCTCGATGGCAATGGGGTGCAACGGCATGCGCAGCATCACGGTGCCGCGGGTATCGCCGAGGTTCCACGGCAGGGACGGTGCTTGCGGAACGACAATGGACAGACCACCAGGCCAGAAGGCCTCCACCAAGTCACGCGCGGTATCGGTATAGGAAGCAACCAGACCGCGAACGGTATCCCAGGAACCCACCAATACTGGCACCGGCATATCTGGGCCACGCTGTTTGGTGGCCAAGAGGTTGGCTACGGCATCGTTATCAAAGGCATCGCAGCCGAGGCCATAGAGCGTATCGGTGGGCATGACCACAAGGCGACCGGATTGCGCAGCCTTGACCGCAATGTTCATGCCCTCTTCACGCTCGGCATCATCGGCGCAGTTAAAAATCTTTCCTTGCATAATCTTTTCCCCTTCTTGCCCTCAATGGTGTCCTAGTCTACCCCGCGCACCGCAGTGACAAAGCGGGGCGTTCCTGTCAGGTCTTGCAGCGCGGCGATCTGTTCAAAGCCGCCGTGTTTGGCCAATGCGGCTTGTACGGCCTCGCTCGCGGAGTCGTCATGTTCGATAGCTAGCTTGCCGCCCGGGCGCACAAGGCGCGCAATGGTCGGGATAAGGCCGGTAATGACCCCCATCCCATCCGCTCCGGCAAAAACCGCGTTATGCGGGTCGTGATATACCTCCGGTTCAAGATCCGGGGTCTCCGGCACGTAGGGCGGGTTGGTCACGAGAAGGTCCACGGTCCCATTCCAGTCCGCCAAGGTGTCGCCGGCAGTGGCGTCGGCCTGGATAACCTCTACCCCGGTGTTATGGGTATTGGCTTGAGTGTAGGCCAAGGCGGCGTCGGCAAGCTCCACTGCCTTCACCTGCGCGTCAGGCAGATAGTGGTGGAGGTAGAGCGCCAACGCGCCCGTGCCGGTGCACAAATCAACCAGCCGCGGGCCTTCGGCATTGCGCACCGCCCAGTCCGCCATAACCTCTGTTTCCGGCCGCGGGATAAACACGCCCGGGCCCACCTTGAGCTCCAGCGGTCCGAACCAGGCGCTGCCTAGTACGTACTGCAAAGGCTCGCGGGCCTCTCGGCGGCGCAGCAGTGCATCAAAGGCCACGTCGAAGCCGGGCATAGGAGACTGATCGAGCGGGATATCCATGTGGCCGCAGTGGATTAGGTGCGCGGCCATGGTGCGTGCATCCCATTCGGGGCTGGCCACCCCGGCAGCACGAAGGCGCTGCACCCCGCGGCGCAGCGCCCGTCCATACGTGTTATCCACGCTGGTTTACCCTTCGGCCTCGAGGCGCTCAGCGCGCTCTTGGTCCTGCAGAGCCTTAATAAGGTCATTCATGTCACCGTTCAACACGGAGTCCAAGTTATTGGCCTTGTAACCAATGCGGTGATCCGTGATGCGGTTTTCCGGCCAGTTATAGGTACGGATGCGCTCGGAACGGTCCATGGTGCGCACCTGAGAGGCGCGCTGCTCGCCGGCCTCAGCCTCACGCGCCTCGCGCTCCATTTGATCCAGACGGGCCTGCAGAACCTGCAGCGCACGCGCCTTATTCTGAATCTGGGAACGCTCCTTCTGGCAGGTCACGATAAGCCCAGTAGGCAGGTGGGTAATACGCACCGCGGAGTCGGTGGTGTTCACGCCCTGACCGCCCTTACCGGAAGAACGGTAGACGTCGACGCGAATATCCTTGTCATCGATATTGACGGACTCGACCTCTTCCGGCTCCGGGTAGACCAGCACGCCGGCGGCAGAGGTCTGAATGCGACCCTGGGACTCGGTAACCGGAACGCGCTGCACGCGGTGCACGCCGCCCTCAAACTTGAATACGGACCATGCACCATCGCGCGACGGGGACTTGGAGCGGAAGGAAATGGTCATATCCTTCACACCGCCCAAATCGGACTCATTGAGGCCCAAGACCTCCCAGTTAAAGCCCGTCTTGTCCGCATAACGCTCGTACATGCGGGCCAAGTCGCCGGCAAAGAGGGCCGCTTCTTCGCCGCCCGCGCCGGCCTTGATTTCCATAATGATGTCCTCGGAATCCTGCTCATCGCGCGGCGCGAGCAGGTCAGCGAGCTTTTCTTCCAAGCTCTCCACGGACTTTTCTAGGCGGTCCGCTTCCTCCTGAAAGTCATGGTCCTCATAGGCCATCTCCTTGGCATCAGCGAGATCCTCGCGCGCCTGGGTCAGCTCATCATTGACCATGATGATGGGGCGCAGCTCCGCGTAGCGCTTGGAAAGCTTGCGGAATTGCTTCTGGTCGCCGGCTACTTCCGGATCGGCCATCTGCATCTCAATGCCCTGGTACTCGGACACGATGTCATCAACGAGCGAAACCTGATTAGACATAATCTTCTTCATCCTTATCCGCAGCCATCGGGGCCGAGGAGGCCACCTGCATCAAGAACTCGCCATTGGAGCGGGTCTTCTTCAGCTGCTTAATGAGCAGGTCAATGGCCTGGTGGGAATCCAGGGCGGAGAGGATGCGACGCAGCTTGGTCATAATGCGTGCCTCCTCTGGAACGAGCAGCAGCTCGTCCTTACGGGTGCCGGACGGATTGACGTCCACGGCCGGGAAGACGCGGCGCTCAGAGATGCCACGGTCCAGCTTCAGCTCGGCGTTGCCTGTGCCCTTGAATTCCTCGAAGATGACGGTATCGCCGGTAGAGCCGGTCTCCACCATGGCGGTGGCGATAATCGTCAGCGAACCACCCTCTTCGATATTGCGGGCGGCACCCAGGAAACGCTTTGGCGGGTAGAGCGCATTGGAGTCCACACCGCCGGAGAGAATGCGGCCAGAAGCCGGGGAGGAATTGTTATAAGCGCGGCCGAGGCGGGTAATGGAATCCAGCAGGACCACGACGTCCTTGCCCTGCTCCACCAGGCGCTTGGCGCGCTCGATAGCCAGCTCCGCTACGGAGGTGTGCTCTGATGGCGGGCGGTCAAAGGTGGAGGCAATAACCTCACCGTTGACGGAGCGCTGCATGTCCGTAACTTCCTCAGGGCGCTCGTCTACGAGGACGACCATGAGGTAGCACTCCGGATTATTGGTAGAAATCGCGTTGGCGATATTCTGCAGAATCGTCGTCTTGCCGGCCTTTGGCGGGGAGACGATAAGCGCGCGCTGGCCCTTACCAATCGGCATGATGAGGTCAATGACGCGGGTGGTGAGGATCTTCGGATCCGTTTCCAAACGCAGGCGCTTATTCGGGTACAGCGGGGTCAGCTTATTAAAGTGCGGGCGCTGCTTTGCGCCTTCCGGATCAATGCCGTTGACGGTATCGACCTGTACCAGCTGGTTGTACTTGCGGCGGTTGCGGCCATTGCCGTGCGTATGCGTCGGGCCGGAAACCTTGACCTGACCGGTAATGGCGTCACCAGAGCGCAGGCCTAGGCGGCGGACGATGCCGTTGTTCACAAAGACGTCGGAAGCCGCGGCGCGGTAGCCCGTGGTGCGCAGGAAAGCGACATTATTGTCTACGACGTCCAAGATGCCGCCGACAGCCTGCAGCTCATCGCCCTCGCGGACCTGCAAATCATTGCCGCCATTATTGTCATTGTTATTTCCGCGGCCGCGGCGGTTGCGGCGGTTGCGGCGCCCACGGCGATTGCCGCGCTCGTGGTTATTGTTGTCCTCGTGGCGGTTGCCGCGCTGCTTATTATCGCCGCGGTCATTCTTCTCGCCCTGATTATCGGAGCCATCCTGGGAGTTATTGTCGCGGTTATCCTTAGCGCCGCCCTGCTCCTCGTTGCGGTTGCGCTCCTCGCGCTCTTGCTGTTCTTGGCGCTCCTGACGCTCTTGGCGGCGGGCGCGGTTGCGGCGAGCGCGGCGGGCCTGGGAGCGCGACTCATAGCGCTGCTCCTCGCCAGAGCTCTGCTGGCGGTTATCCTGCTTCTCGCCGGATTCTTCCTGCTTTTCCGCCCTCTGCGGCGCATCTTCCTGCGCCTTTTTGCGCGGCTTATCTGCTTTCTCCGCCTTTTCTACCTGAACGGCCTTTTCCACCTTGGCCTTGGCCTTAGGCGGAACCTTTCCGGTTTTGATGGCGGTGATGAGATCCCCCTTGCGCAGGGCAGAGACACCACGTAGGCCGCGCTCTGCGGCCATTTTGCGCAATTCCGGCAGCTTCAGGGATGCAAGATCCTGTGCTGCGGTGTTGTCCGTTTCGCTCACGGATATCCTTTCGTTGCTTGACCAGGTCCGATTATGCGGGAGCCGCCGCAGCCTATGCTCGCGGCGTTGCACTGGAAGCCAATGTGTATTTTTCTAGGACTTCTCGCCCTCGTGCCAAGGCGCATGCGCGTCCTGCCGGGCAATAAGTATGAGGCCTCTTCCGTGTCCTTGTGGAGACTTCGCACAGCGAGTGCACGAACCGGAAGAAATCAAGAAACGACTGCGGGCAAAAATACTTCTCTGGGCCCGAATGCATAGGAAAGGGGAGCTAAAACTTTCCGGTTTCCTACCAGTCGCGAACAAGTATAACGCATAGGGAGCAACGCCCGCACCATGACACCGCTACAGTAGAGGCATGCTTTCCACGATGATGGATATCCCCCTCTCCCTGACCCGCATTTTGGAATACGGTGCCTCGGTACACGGGGACACCACGGTTACCACCTGGCACGGTGAGGGCACCGGCTCAGAATTCGATCCGGCCGAGGAAGTTACCTTCCGCGATATCGCTGCCCGCGCCGCCGCGTTCGCCCACGCCATTCACGATGAATTGGGTATCACCAGCGATGAGCGCGTGGGCAGCTTTATGTGGAATTGCGCCGAGCACTTGGAGGTAATGTTCGGCACCGCCTGCAAGGGCGCGATTTTTGCCCCGCTGAATAAGCAGCTGATGAATGACCAGATCCGCCACATTATTAACCATGCGGAAATCTCCGCCATCGTGTGCGATCCCCGCTTGGCGCAGCAGCTGGGCAAGGTGCTCGTGGGCACCGACTCCGTGGGAAGCGTCATCATCACCGGCGCCCAACCAGCGCAGCAGTTTGCTCACCTTTTCCCCCGCGGGGTTGAGGTGTATTCCTATGAGGCGCTTATCGACGGCCGCTCTACCGTCTATGACTGGCCCGAACTAGATGAGCGCACGGCCGCGGCGTTGTGCTATTCCACGGGCACCACGGGCGCGCCCAAGGGAGTGCTGTATTCACACCGGTCTCTCTATTTAGAGGCCATGCAGCTGCGTTCCTCAGACTCGCTGTGCATTACCCACGGCGAGACCTTCCTGTGCTGCATTCCTATCTGCCACGTGCTCAGCTGGGGCGTTCCCTTCACCTGTTTCATGACGGGCACCCCGCTGGTGCTTCCCGACGCCGATGTGTCCGCCCCCACCCTAGCCAAAGCCATCGCCGCTACTTCTCCGCGCGTGGCACACGGCGTGCCCACCATCTGGATTCAGCTCTTTGTCCACTACATGCACCATCCACCAGAGCGCATGACGCTCACCGAGATCTACGCCGGCGGCTCCCCCGTCCCGCCAACGCTGATCAAGATGTGGGAGGAGCGCTACGGCGTCGATGTGGTCCACGTGTGGGGCATGGTGGAAACCTCCACCGTAGGCAGCGTTGCCCGCCCGCCCCAGGGCGCCTCCGGCGATACCCGCTGGGCCTACCGCGTATCCCAAGGCCGCATCCCCGCCTCACTGGAATACCGCGTGGTCAACGACGGGCAAGTCGTCGCTCGCACCGACCGCAATGCCGGCGAGCTGCAGGTGCGCGGTAACCTGGTCACCGGTTCCTACTACCACTCGCCCACCGCTGAGCCGGGCGAAATCGCCTCCGAATTCCGCGGCAAGCAAGTCGAGGCCGCGGAGGATAAGTTCACCGCCGATGGCTGGCTGCGCACTGGCGACGTCGGCTCTGTTACCAAGGACGGCTTCCTTACCGTGGAGGACCGCGCCCGCGATGTCATTCGCTCCGGCGGCGAATGGATCTATTCCGTGCAGCTAGAAAACCTCATCATGTCCGACGAGCTTGTCGTCGAGGCCGCCGTCATTGGCTACCCCGATAAGCAATGGGTCGAGCGCCCACTCGCCGTCACCGTATTGGCCGAGGGCGCCTCGCCCACCATCGAGACTGCGGAGCGCCTGCGCGCCAGCATGCGCAAGGAACTGCCGAGCTGGATGCTGCCGGAGTATTGGACCTTTGTGAAGTCCATCGATAAGACATCCGTGGGCAAATTCGATAAGAAAGATTTGCGCGCCCACCTGGCAGAGGGCGAGTACAACATCATCCGGCTCAAGGGCCCGGGTGAATCCCAGCGGCTCGACGTCACCGGCGCCGCCGATTTAAGCCGGGAAAACTAGGAATAAATTCGCGTCAGTCGCCGTTGCAGCTTGGTGTACCTCGTCCCCTCTCTTAGACTGGCACCAATGACCTCTTCCTCCCAGCAGCCCGTGGTTTCCTTGCCCCTGCCTACCGTAGGCCGAGCGAAACCGCCGGCGGATCTACCTGCACCAGCCGCTGATGGCACGCGCGCACTGCTGGATCGCTATGGACGCCAAGCCCGTGACCTGCGCGTCTCCCTCACGGATCGCTGCAACCTGCGTTGCACCTATTGCATGCCGGCCGAAGGTTTGGAGTGGATGCCCACAGAGCAAACCTTGAACGACGAGGAAACCATCCGGCTGATCCGCATAGGCGTCGGCAAGCTGGGCATCCGCCAAGTGCGGTTTACCGGCGGCGAGCCCCTGCTGCGCAAGTCGCTGGAGAAGATTATTGCCGCGACCAAGGAGCTGCGCACCGACCAGGGTCGCGCCCCTTCCACCGCGCTGACCACCAACGGGCTTGGCCTAGAAAAGCGCGCCGGCGCCCTCGCCGCGGCCGGGCTCGACCGCATCAATATCTCGCTCGACACCATCGACCGCGAGCGCTACGCCGCGCTCACCCGCCGCGACCGGCTCGACCACGTGTTGCAGGCCATCGCCGCCGCGGATGCCGCGGGCCTGCACCCCATCAAGATCAACGCCGTGGTCATGCCCGGGGTCAACGAAGAAGACATCGTTCCGCTGGCGGACTATGCCGTCCACCACAGCGCCCAGCTCCGCTTCATCGAGCAGATGCCGCTCGGGCCCCGCGAGCAGTGGCGCCGCGAGGACATGGTCACGGCCGAAGATATCCTCGCCCGACTGCGCACCCACTTTTCCATGACGCCGGCACGCGAACCACGCGGTTCCGCCCCCGCCGCCCTGTGGGAGGTCAGCGCTCCGGATGGCACGCACGGCACGCTGGGCATCATTGCCTCGGTCACCCACCCCTTCTGCGGCGATTGCGACCGCACCCGCCTTACTACCGACGGCGCCATTCGCAATTGCCTCTTTGGCAATTCCGAAACCCCGCTGCGGGACCTGCTGCGCTCCGGCGCGAGCGATGCAGAGATCATGGAGGCTTGGGCCGGGGAAATGTGGACCAAAAAGCCCGGTCACGGCATTGATGACGAGGGCTTCCTCCAACCAGACCGTCCGATGTCCGCCATTGGCGGCTAACCTGAGTCTTATGTCCACGCCCCGCAGCATCTCCGCGCACCTCGATGCCGTCCTCGCGCTGGCTTCGACTCCACCGGCCGAGTCCGCGCCTGTCGACGCCTCCCTCATCGGCCGCGTCCTCGCCGCCGACGCCACCGCGCGCTTCCCCGTGCCGCCCCATGCCAATTCGGCGATGGATGGCTTCCTCGTCCATGCCGCGGATCTTTCCTCCTCCGCGCCATGGACCCTCCCCGTCGCCGGCGATGTACCAGCCGGCGCGGCTCCCATCGATGTACCCACCGGCCACGCCGTGCGCATCATGACCGGTGCCCCCGTGGCCGATACCGCAGGAATGCTCGTCGTTCCTGTGGAAAACACCACCACCCCGGCCGGCCCGGTAGCACTTCCGGACGAGGTCACCATCACGGAGGCCCCCACCAGGTCGCATATCCGCCCCGCTGGCGAGGACATCCAGCCCGGCGCGCCAGTCGCCACCGTCGGCACGCTTATCGATGCCGCCGTCATTGCCGCGCTCACCTCCGCCGGCGTGTATTCCGTCTCGACCTACCGCCGCCCGCGCATCGCGGTCATTTCTTCCGGCGAAGAACTCGTCTCTTCCCCCGCGCAGCTCGCCCCCGGCCAACTACCGGATTCCAATGGCCCGATGCTCGCTGCCCTTGCAGGTGCAGACGCACACGTCCACGTGGGTGATGCCCCTGCGGGCCTCGCCTCTGCGCTAGATGAGCTAGCCCCCTCCCACGACCTCATCATCACTTCAGGTGGAGTATCCGCCGGCGCCTTCGACGTCGTCCACACCGTACTCGGGCGCACGGATTCCGCGTGGTTCGGACACGTCGATCAGCGCCCGGGTGCCCCGCAGGGCTACTCCCTGTGGAATGACACCCCGGTGCTGTGCTTGCCCGGCAACCCCGTAGCGGCCTTCGTCGATTTCCAGCTCTATGCCCGGCCACTTATCGCCGCACTGTCCGGACACCCCACGCCACGCCAGCGGGTCAACCTGCGCGCCCGGGTGGATTCGCCCCTTCCCACCTCCCGCGGACGGCCGACCATTGTTCCCGTCACCGTAGACTTTCAGGCAGCGCCCGCCATCACCTCGCACCTGCCCCACGGCAGTCACCGCATCGTGTCGCTGGCCGGCACCAATGGCTTTTGCCTCATTGATTCCGAGCCGCCGGCCATGGGCGAGGACATCACCGTTTATCTGTATTAAGGAGTAACCATGGAATTTACCCACCTGAACCCTGACGGCGCCGCCTACATGGTCGACGTCACCGAGAAGCAGCCCACGGTGCGCACCGCCACCGCTGAGGGCGAGGTAGCCTGTTCCCCGGAAGTCATGACCGCCTTGCGCGATGGCACCGTGCCCAAGGGCGATGTCCTCGCCGTTGCCCGCATCGCCGGCATTTCGGCCGCCAAGAAGGTCCCCGAGCTACTTCCTTTGGCACACACCATCGGCGTACACGGCTGCGCAGTCGAGCTCACGCTTGCCGACGACCACGTGTCCATCTCCGCCACCGTCCGCACCGCCGACCGCACCGGCGTGGAAATGGAGGCTCTGACGGCCGTGAACGTTTCCGCGCTCGCCATCATCGACATGGTCAAGGGCGTGGACCGCTCCGCGTATATCCGCCGCTGCGGAATCGTGGCGAAATCCGGCGGCCGCTCCGGGGACTGGTCCCGCACCCTCCCGGAGTCCTAATGCTCGGCGCGGTCATCCTCGCCGGCGGTCACGGCAGGCGCATGGGCGGCGCCGATAAGGCCTCCCTTTTTGTCCACGGCACGCGCTTTATCGACCGCCTGCTCGCCCAGCTTCCCTACGGCACCCCGACCGTAACTGTCTCCCCGCATCGCCTCGGCGTGCCCCAGGTGTGCGAGTCACCGCTCTACGGTGGTCCTGTCGCCGGCATCGCGGCCGGCGCCCAGGCGTTATCCCACTGCTCCGAGCTCGCCCTCTTCGCCGTGGATGCCCCCGATTCGCCGCAGCTGCTTCCCCGTCTGCGCTCGGCCCTCGTCTCCTCCACGGCCGATGCCGTACTCACCCGCGCCGCCGACGGCTACCTCCAGCCGCTGTGTTCCCTCTGGCGCGCTCCCGCGCTCCAAGCTCAGCTCGATTCCCTTCCTACGGCTCGGAACGTCTCCGTCCGTCGCCTCATCCATGGCGCCAACTTCATCGAGATTCCCGGCACCGGCGCCGAACGCGACTACGACACCCGTTCGGAGCTGCGCGAGCTTCCTGCGTTCACTCCCCACACCGCCCTTCGCGCTCACCGGCAGCCGCTCGGCTAGTCCTCCACTTCCGCCGGTGACCGCCAAGGGAGAAGTCTCCGCCTCCCCGCCCTTCGCGCTCACGGTGGGCACCAAATGTGACCACGAACGGTCGCCGGTGAGCGCGAAGGGCGGGATCAACCACACCTATCGGCAAGACCGGAAGATGTCCGGCAAGAGAGGCAGAACCACCCCGAGGGCGTCCTCAACCGCCCCTACTGAGGATGCGGTATTGACCACAAGGCTGCCTCCCCCGTGTTGGGTCATCCCGATAATTCCCCGCGAGAGCCCTGCCTTCGCGGATGACTCCAGGCCGCGCAAAAGTACTTGCGTCTCCAGACCGTACAAACGGGCCGAAATATACTTCTGGGTCACTTCCGGGGTGAAGTTAGTACGGCCAAGTCCCGTGCCGCCAATGATGACAATGACGTCGTTGCCTGCGCGAAGAGCCTCCTTCAGTGCGGATTCCACAGGCTCTGCGCCTTCTGGAACTATCTCAACCGCCCGTACAGAAGCGGAATACGCTTCACACATCTCTCGCGCCCGTTCCCCCGCTTTGCCCGATTTTTCTCCGGACAATACGCGGTCGGAACTGAGAATTATGCTGACGCTTGTGCGTTCCATACCTGTCTACTTCTCCCCACCATCTCAAGGTGACAGATTTCACATACCCTAGACATGCACGCAATCCAATACTATTTGGCAGGCTAACCTGCAATGACAATTCGGACCAGAATTACGCAACATCAATATGCCTTAAATAAGCACGGCGTTTTCCGGTTTATTTTACTCCCCACAGCTTAGCCACAGGTAGATTACGAGTCACACACCTACGACTTGTGAGGAACTCATGACTACTCTCGATACCTCAGGCAAAGTCATCCAGGGCTGGGATCCAGAAGATTCTGAGCACTGGGACTCCAAAATTGCCTGGCGGAATCAAGCGGTGGATGCGCCACGCTTGAATAGTTCGTTAAGTATTTCACGTGGGGTTGCGCCGCCGAGGATTTGTCGGGGTGTTTCGTTGAGCTCATTTTGCACCCACGCGACATGTTCGGG